>JBBUCB010000074.1:0-1112 GCA_038058005.1 Patescibacteria group bacterium
GCACTTACAATCGCGAAGATAATAGCAAGGTTTTTGGGTTTAGTCAAAGGTCTTAGAGGTTCTCGACCAGGGGGACGAGGGGACCGTTCAGGGAGATGTAGTCTTTGATGTCCGTGAAGGGGATTTCGACAAAGATTGGGCCGGCGGCGTAAGGAGCGATATCGTAAGAGTTGTAATAGGTCACGATTGAGGTAGGCGTCAGGAAAAAGTTTGTGTCGCTGCCATAGGTATCGAGTTGTTGTTCCGACGTTAAGACGGCTAGGTCCTCAATCAGGGCATCGTATTCGTCGGCCACTTCGGGGTAGAGGCTTTCGCGATTGTCAGCCAGAAGTTGAGCCTTTTCGTATTGCAGAAAGACTTTCAGGTGTTCAGGCTTGATGATGTCGTCCAAGCTTAAAAGCTGGTCACCGCCGCGATCAATGTTGATGTACTGCATGCGTTGGTTAGAATGGGCTCCGCCGGTATACGAGTATTCATCTAAGCCCACGGTCAGCAAATGAAATTGATTGAGTTTGATGTTATACACGATGTCGACCGTGCGTTTGAGGTTCATGAAGAGTTCTTCGCCTGCGGTAGCTAGGTTGTTATATTCACTTTCGATTTCCGACCGGCAAATTTCCACGTATGCGTTGGCGATCTCTTCAAGCTCACTCATGGAATTGACGTCCTCGTTATAATTGAGCGCTGCCGCAATAAACTGGCTCATTTCGTGTTCACTTTGAGCTGAAACTAATGGCGGAAGGTATGACGACCCGAAGCTTGGGTAGGAGATATGAACCTTACATTCAGCAAATTCATTCAAAACAAAGTCTTTCTGAATCTCGACGGTTTCAATCGGGACGTCGCCCACCATGTTTTCCGACTCACGTTCTGGTTGCTCGGGCAGAACGGTTGGCTCTGGAGTTTTGAAACAACCGGCTCCCGTAATGAGGAGACTGGTGAGCAAGAGTGTAGGAAAGACACGCATATGCTGATAGGTTACCGATGTTTCGGACTCGGGTCAACGTTTTGGGTAAATACAAAACCGGCTGTGAGGCCGGTTGTGTAAGGATTTTTCTTTAGAAGACCAACGTTCCACCACTAACGGGGAGGGCATCGACTAAGTATCCAGA
>JBBUCB010000075.1:0-3734 GCA_038058005.1 Patescibacteria group bacterium
CTCGTCGATGATACCGGGATCAAAAGTAGCTACGTCGAGTCCAGGGAAACGTTCTCGAAGTGAAACAGCAGCTCGTTCGGTTTTTCGTGGTGAGCCGCCGAGCAAGACCATTTTTTTCTTTTCTTGAGCCGCCAATTCTGCCAACATCACCAAAGTATCTGCCCCCGTGTGACGATGCTGTAATCGTTCATTCGTCAGGGCGGCGACAGCAAAACGTAAACCAACTCCGTCTGGCAAGGCCAGATCGGCTTTTGTGAGCACCTTACGAAATTCTGCATCCCGCCGAGCGTGCATGACAAACTCCGGATTCGGGGTGACAATGGTTCGAGGAGTATTCGCACCGAGCCAGGCAAGTAACGTCTTCTGCAGCTCGTCTTCAGACAAATCGTGAACGCGTACACCAAGAATGACGTGCTGCCTCCATGCGGACGTTTGGGGAACGGCGTCGACCATATCAAAGTTATTGTTGGGGGCGATTACGGAACAAGAGAAAGGCGGTCAGTCCTCCAGCTATATCAAGGAGGAGATCGACCATAGTGTCACCGATGCTCATTTGCGTTTTAGGCAGGTTGTAACTTAAGGCTTTAACGAGGTTGTCGAAAAGAAACTCGTACCATTCCCAAGCAATTCCGACAATAGCCACGAAGCCGAGAATACCGACGACGTAAACCAGAAATCGCCACCCGGATTTGAGTTCGGGCTGGAAAGTAATTTTTTGGATACAAAGATTCCAAATTGCTAAGGCCAAAAGCGCTATCACCACCCCGCCTAAAAAGTGCATGGGGATATCGAACCAGCGATTGTTTTCGTACCAACCTGACAAGATCGCGAGGCCGTGAACAACAAGGAGTAAGAAAATTGAGGTTAGGGCCCGACGCAAAGTTACCATACAGGAAAAGAGTATAGTCCGATTGACTTTTTGCGTAAAGTCGGCTATATTCTTGGTCGCTGCAGTACCCAAGCAGGAGAAAAAAATCGTGCTAACCATCGTCGCGATCCTCGCCCCACCGAAATCCCCGCTGGCACCCGCCATCGGGTCCCTAGCCTTCTCGCTCGGCAGTCCCTCGTGGAACTGGACCGTGCCGCTGATCACCGTCACCTACGTCACGCCCGCGCTTGCTGCAGCGGTCGACGACGTGCTCAGCCACCCGAACATCGCCGAGCTCATCCACTACGCCACGCAGGACCCCATGGTCGCCCTCCACTCGGCGAAGCGCATCGCTGGTGTGGTTGGCTGCCGCATGGACGCTACGCCGGCATGGCTGCATCTCCAGCAGACCATCGGAGAAGCACTGGTCCTGGCGTGCGCAGAGCTTCTGTTCTGCAGATCACCACACGAGCTGGTCCCCCTGCCGGTGTTCCTGCTCGAGCAAGAGTGTGCGAATGGCTCCGACCAGCGGAAGCCGCTCCTGCTCGAGATCGACGCCAACATGCCGCGTCTCGAGCTGACGCTGGATGAGATCGAGGTCATCCGCAAGGACACCACCCACATCACTGCCGCCGCCTAAGGTCAGCAACTCGACCTCAAGCAGTCGGACCCGCCGTACGCCAGCCACAACCGTCTCTCGGTCGAACCGATGAGGCAACCGTGGCTGGCGATCCTGTTTTTACGGAACGTCCTGACGATTAGGAAGGATCTGTTAAAATGGCGTTGACAGCTCATTGTCTGGCACTCTATACTTACGAGTGCTAATGGTTGATCATTCCGGAATAGGCAGCAAATCCGGAACTTGGTTAACATGGTTAAATTGGTTGTTGCAACGACCATCTTAACCAAGGCCTTACCGATTTGGCCGATCAACCGCCTTAACCGCTCGCAATATGATCCCCAACAATTTCACCAGTAAATCTCAAGAAGCCATCCAGCAGGCGCAGTTCATGGCCAATGAGAACGGTCAGCAGGGTGTTGAGCCAATTCATCTCCTCTCGGCTCTCATCAGCCAAGAAGATGGCTTCGTTGTATCTGTCTTAAAAAAACTCGAAATCAGTTTACCGGCTTTGCGTGGCGACCTCGATCGCATTTTAGATACCCTTCCCCGCCATGCCAGCGTTGACCGCGGCGGCATTGGCCAGGTCATGCTCACTCCAGCCTTAGCAAACACGCTTCAGGTGGCCTTGCAAAAAGCTCGCCAGTTTGGTGATGAATATATTTCTACCGAACATTTGTTTCTCGGCCTTTTGTCTGACCGACATCTTGGAGATCTGTTGAAATCCCATGACATCGACGAAGATGCTGTCTTTGCTGCTTTGAAGGAATTACGTGGCAGCCAGAAGGTCGATTCCCCAGAACCTGAAGCGAAGTATCAAGCCATCGAGAAGTACAGCCTAAACCTCACGGAGCGTGCCCGCCACGGTAAGCTCGATCCGATTATTGGACGTGATGAGGAAATCCGCCGCGTCATGCAGGTTTTAACTCGACGCACGAAGAACAACCCAGTTCTTATTGGTGAGGCCGGCGTGGGTAAAACGTCGATCGTAGAAGGTTTGGCGCAGCGAATTGTAGCCGGCGATGTTCCAGAGACGTTGAAGAATCGTGAAGTAGTTGCTCTCGACCTTGGCGCTCTGATCGCCGGAACAAAGTTTCGCGGTGAGTTTGAGGAACGCTTGAAAGCCGTCATTCGTGAAGTTCAACAAGCCGACGGTAAGTACATATTGTTCATCGATGAGCTGCACATGCTCGTTGGCGCTGGTAAAGGTGATGAATCACCCATGGACGCTTCGAACCTTTTGAAGCCAGCCTTGGCTCGTGGCGAGCTGCGTGTTGTTGGCGCAACGACCACCAAGGAGTACCAGAAGTACATCGAAAAAGATCAGGCGCTCGAGCGTCGCTTCCAACCTATTTTCGTGGAAGAACCGAGTGCGACCGATGCGATTGCGATGTTACGCGGCATTAAGGAACGCTATGAAATCCACCACGGCGTTCGCATTAGCGATACCGCCATCGTGGCCGCTGTCGAACTCTCGCAGCGCTACATTGCCGATCGTCAATTGCCTGACAAAGCTGTCGATTTGATTGATGAAGCAGCTTCGGCTTTGCGTTTACAAATTGATTCGATGCCTGAGGAGCTCGACCGTTTAAAGCGCGAACAAACTCGTTTACAGATTGAAAAGCAGGCGCTTTTGAAGGAAGAGGATAAAGAATCAAAATCCCGTCTCAAGGAGATCGAGAAAGTTTTGGCCGATGTCGATGAGCGTACGCGAGAGCTCGAGATTCGTTGGAAAGGTGAAAAGGATCTCATCAGTAAACTGCGAGCGATCAAGAATGAGGTCGATAAGCTGACCAACGAAGCTGAGTATGAAGAGCGGCGCGGCAATCTGGAACGTGTGGCCGAAATTCGCTACGGACAAATTCCAACTAAGCGAACCGAGCTCGCCAAGATCGAAGATGAGCTTAAGAAATTCCAAGCTGAGCGTGGTTTGCTCAAAGAAGTTATCACCGAAACCGATATCGCCGACGTAGTTTCGCGTTGGACGCATATTTCTGTCTCGAAGATGCTTGAGAGCGAGATGGTCAAGCTGGCCCGCATGGAAGACGAGCTTAAGAAACGCGTCGTTGGCCAAGAGGAGGCCATCGCTGCCGTCAGCAACGCTCTACGTCGTTCTCGCGCCGGTGTCTCAGAAGAAAAGAAGCCGATCGGCTCGTTTATCTTCATGGGTCCTACCGGTGTTGGTAAAACTGAGCTCGCTAAAGCCCTGGCTGAGTTCATGTTCAATGACGAAAAGTCCCTCATTCG
>JBBUCB010000076.1:0-1403 GCA_038058005.1 Patescibacteria group bacterium
TCAAAGATTTCGGCTTGAAGTAAGGTATTCGGCAACTATGTTTATCTCGATCATTACCGACTGTCAGGACGGCAACGCCCGCGTGCGCCAGCAAACACGCTACAGCGTGCTGTTTCCGCAAACAGCCATTAACTTTGTCGGCGTATCTTCTGACATCGAAGCTGCTGGGAACCTGATCGATGTTCTCGACGCTGCCGGTGATACGGAAGGAATTATCGCTGTCAACGTGGCCCCACGTCACGGCGCTGCCAAGAAGTGGCCCAACGGCACGCCTTTTGGATATTTCTGGTACAAGAAAATCCTGATCGTGTGCACAGTCGATGGTGAGGTCTTGTCGCTCATGAAAAAACTCGACCTCGGTGATCATGTAAACGTCACCGATATTCGCACCGTCATGCCTGTGGGCGGCTACGCTCATAAAGCCACCGAGCATGCCGCCACGTCGCAATTTAGAAGCTTTGACTATCTCCCCCGCTTGGCCCGAATTGTGTGGGACAAACACGATGTGCCTGCTGATAAACTCGTTTTTACCGACATCGCTAACGTTTCGACCGGCGTCTGGTGGATCGATTCTTTTGGTAATTGTAAAACCACTCTGCTACCAGCAGATGTAAACTTTGAAGCTGGAGCACAACGTGAGATCAATCTGCACGGCATCGACATAAAAGCTACCTGCTATAACCAACTCCGCGATGTCCCAGACGGTGAAACCGGACTCATTCTCGGCAGCTCCGGTTTTGGTGATCAACGTTTCCTCGAGCTCGTGATTCAGGGCACGAGCGCCGCCAAGCACTACCGCATCACTAATAAAGATACCTTCAAAGTAACCGCGGCTTAGTTGACCATGGTGATCAATAACAAGCGTAAAATCTTTTTAGTCTTCTTGATCCTCAGTCTAGGACTGGGACTAGCCATTTTCTTCGGACCGTCACTCTCACCTTTGCGAAATCACGTCGGCGATATGGCCGCAGTCATGGTCATGTTCAGTTTGCTGGCGCTGTTTATCAAACGAACCGCGGCTATTGTCATCATTACGCTCAGCCTTGCTGTTGGCCTCGAAGTTTTCCAATTGTCCGCCATCATTCAACGACATACAGTCCTATCTGATCTTGTATTCGGACAAACATTTGATCCTGTCGATCTGGTTGTTTATGCTTTGACTGTGCTCGCGCTCGCCGTCCTCCATGCGCGCTTGAGCAAATCACCAACGCTTGCGCAGTAGCGTCCTCCCCCAGCCATGGGGGAGTTAGAGGGGGCGGTCATTTGACTTTGGCAGAAGCAAGGGCCAGGGCTACAAGCCACTAATCACTCGTCACCCCTTCCCCAACCTCATAAGCTCCCCAAAAGCCATCAGGGATATCGCGGATAAACGAGGCCCAGTTGGGACCATATAAGCTTTCCGC
>JBBUCB010000077.1:0-6910 GCA_038058005.1 Patescibacteria group bacterium
TCGCCGTGTGATCCAGCTGGTTCTTTGTCGAGTTGTTGTGCCGCCTGAAAGGCCGTTATTTCACGTTCGAGGCTGGCTTTTTTGGCTTTAAGCAGCTCGACGCCGGAACCACCGGTTTTGTCTCGCGCTATTTCTCGCGTACGACGAGCAAGTTCTTGCTGCAGGTCATCGAGGGTGTTGAGGTATTCCTCACGGGCCAAGTCAGCGGTTTTTACCAGCTTCTCCTTAGATGCCTGTGCCTCAACGGCATTATCTGTAAGTTCTTGTGCGGCTACCTCGGCACGTTCGGCCGCAGCTCCTGCAGCTTGGCGTTTTAATTCGGCTTCATGATTCCGTTCGACCGCCAGGCGAGGTGCAGACTCAACTTTCCGATATTGTTCGGCTATCCACGTAAACATTTTGCCGTAGCCGGGGCTGAGCTCAGTAACATCTTCGCGGTGAAGGTTGGTCGTTTCACGTAAACCGGAAGCTGCCTCGCGGGCAGCTAGGCGTGTAATCATTTCTGATTGATCGAGTTTTGCAGGGTCGGTCTCCATGCCTTTGGTGGCCGTTGACCAGGTCGTTGCACGCTCGTCTGGCGCCGCAGGTAAGATAAGTTCACCTTCAGATTCGGCCAGCGCGGCCTCAATGGCTTTTCTCTCTTTACCGGTTACCTTATCCTGGATACCGGCATAAATTTCTTTTAAAAAGCCTCCGCCGAGTACGTATTTTGTCATTCGGGACAATTCTGCATGGCGATCAAGAATTTCGCTCGGCACAGCTTCAAGACCCTCAGCTGCGCCACCAAAAATTTCTTGAAGCGTTGCGCTGATGTTGAGGGTTGGTCCAAAGTCTTCTGCGGCCTCCTTGAGCTCTTTAGCTTTTTTACGTGTTATTACCTCAGTCACGGCCCCTGTAACATCGCGACTAATTTCACTAATACCTTTGGCCACGGTTTTACCGAGATCGTAAATCGACAAATCTTCTCCAAGGATTTTAAGTAAGCTCGGTTGGTCAGTCTCACTTTTTACCATGCCCTTAAGATTGCCAAAGATTTCGCTAGCACTTTGAGCGAAAACATTTTCTGGTATAAATTCAGCATCTTTACCTGGGTAGGCTACTTTGTTCCATAGACTTCCGGCTGACTTGGCAACATCGCGGGCCCCACGCGCCATTTCGGTGAACCAGTTGTTCGAGGCCTCGGTTTTTGCTTCCAGAGCTTCGCGGAAAGCGATATCAATAGCGCGCCGGTGTTCAAATTTGCGGAAATTATCGGTTTCACGCCCAGTGTCTTTTGGTATTACTAGCTCGTTGGCCGCCGGAACTGCATCGCGTTCATCTGCAAAATCCATGACGCTAGCGGTCTCCGCTAAGACGGTCTCGGTGCCGCGGTTGGCATCAGCTTTTTCCTTAACCTGGAGATCTTTGTAATCGTAGCCAGGAAGGTTACGCTCTAACTGACCGGCTGAGGCAAAAGAACCCACAGAAGTGGCGGATTTTTCGGGGGTCAACTCAGGAGCAATCACTCGGGCACGGGACTTCTTTTTCGTGACTACGTATCGGTTATCGGTCATGACTCCCGCATCTTCCTCTCGACCCTGATCTTTGCCTCGGTTAATATCAGTTTTTTCTCTAACCTTAAGCTCGTCGAAATTTTCCTGTGAGTATCGGTTGCTTGTGAGTTTCTTTGGGCTAGCAAGCTCTCGCGCTGCATTCATGGCACGGTCTTCGTATTTACTATCCATGATCCGGACATCTTGCTCGGGATTATGGCCGGTGCCGCGACTGATATCATTTTTTTCCGTCACTTCAAGGTTGGTGACATCGATCTCGGGGGCCATTTCAAGATTTGCGCCAAAACCAGGATCTCCGGCCTCAGCCGAGGGGAAGGTATCGAACTTTCCGACCTTGGTGAAATCCGGTCGCGGACCGCCCGTTTCTGGTCTATTGTAGTAAACGTGGCGCATAGCAAAAAATCAATTTCAAAATCAAACGAAGTATAGCAATTTTTCAGCTATTTTCGGGACATGATGGGGATAGCTTAGAGGCCGAACCAGTTGGTGAGTTTATCCATAAAACTGCTTACGCGACTGGGTTTCTGGGCCACCGTTTGTTCCCGTGATTGGCGATCTACAAAAACCGGTTCACGAGGCACGGGTTTGGGTGTGCTCTTATCGATGCTTACCGTCTTTGGCTTGCTCTCTTTGCGGGCGGCGATGGTTCCGGGTTTATTCCTCCAGTCTCGGAGTATCTCCATCCAGCGCATATATTCATCTTTGGAAATCTGTCCATCTACTCCCGAACCTACACGCATGCGAGCGGTGTTAAGGGCGAGGTCGGCTAGGGTGGCTTCCTTGAAAGCTTGTTCGAGATCTTCCGAAATTGCTAACATTTGAAAGGAGTTTTCGGGTAGATAGTGCAGCTGCTTTTGAGCAGACTGTTCCTTAAGTCGTAGCGAGCGCCACGCCTCGTCGGCTGCCTCCTTGGCTGCAGCATAGGTAGGTGCATTTTTTTCTCGTTCTTCCAGTTTACGACTAATGGCCGGGGAGAGCTCGTTGTTCGGTTGACGATCGATGCCTAGAATAGCCACCTTGGCACTTAAGAGTCTGTCGGTTGAGAGCGGTGGCATGACTTGTTCATCAGAATTGCGTAGCCGGTCTCTGACTGAGTAATACTCTGCTTCTGCTTTGACTTTTTCGGCTGCTCGGTGTCGGGTGTCGCGTTCGAGGTCTTCGTTAGCGGCTTCGAGGAGGCAGCCCCAGATAACGTCACCGAGGAGTATCGTTAAGCTTTCGTCACTCTGGGTTTTTTGGTAAGCAGCGCGAAGAATAAGACGTTTTTTGTGGGCCTCGAGGTAGGCTTTTCGTTTCTTGGCGGATTCATCTGGTACGAAGTGCCGAACAACTCCCTCCCAAAGTTTGCCGGCCTCGATGGCGATAGATCTCGTCGCTTCTTCAAGTGCGAGTTCTTTTTTGTCCACCACCTCGAGTGATGGCGGGGTCTGTTGATCGCCTACGCGCAGCACGAAAACCTCATTTTCGTCGGGATTGAAGGAGGCGACTCGCCATTTTTCCAAGATGCCGTCATCACCAATGCGTTCCACCGTTTGGCCGGTTTTGTAGCTATAGCTTTCCAGGGTCTCACTGATCGAGTCAGGTGCGAGTTCGATTTTTAAGGCTTTTTCCAGGGTTTCTGCCGCTGTTTCTTTTGCCTGAACAACTCTCCCAGATTCTCTCTGAGATTGGCGCAATTTAGGTTCGGCGTCTGGTTGACGTCTTTCAGCTCCTTCCACCATAGAGGCTCTTTTGCTTGAAAAGAGTATACCGCACTTCTTGGGTCATACATTGACAAAAGCCATATTTTTAGCTAGTCTTGGCTCCAGGAGGTGACTCGTGGACCATCCTTTCCCGACTGAAGTGACCCCTGACGGGCCACAGAATTCCAAGAGAAACCTGCTGGCCCTCAAGGCCCGCGAGGAGGCGATCTTCAAGGCGGTGGCTTACCGCTTCGCGAGGGAGTACGAAGTTCAAGAAGGGAAGGTTGTGAAAAGGCGAAAGTGCTTCTACAACCTCCACCGCGTCCTGCTCAGCTACCTGATCTCCCAGGTCGGGGAAGCGCGTTGCGACCTGGCGTGGTACGACCAGCTCTGTGGTCACATCATGAACAAGCTCCTGATCGGAGCCACGCTGAACGACCAGGACGCCATGTCGCCGCAGGCCCAGCGCGCCCTGGACATCATCGAGATGCAGGATGCGCTCGGACTCAGCGAGTGGCTCGACCAGCTTGTTGGTTTCAGCAAGTACTACGAGTTCATCTACTCGGGTGTGTCCGGCAGCTTGACGCTGCTGATGACCGAAGAGGGCTTCCGGGAGGGGAGCCCGGACTGGGCGATGGGTCTCGAGGCCCTGCAGCTCGTGTTCCTCGCTCGTCTGACGACTGAGGGCATGATGCGGGACTACCACGAGAGCGATGCCGACGACATCACCGAGGAGGTGCCGATTTCTTCGATGCCGAAGCCTTGCCCCACGCGGGGCGAGCTGAAGCTCGTGAGGTAGGCAGACAACCGGACCGTGGGGTTTCAACCTGAAACCCCGGGGTACCGGTGACTACGTGAGCGGGCCCCGTCAGGGGCCCGCTCACACATGTTTTTATAGAGATTTTTAGGCGACTGCCTGCTGACCAGGAGCCTCCCATCCTTGTGCAACGAGTCGATCGAGCTCTTGGAGCTGGGCTTTTGTAACCTCGATTTTCGACTGAGCCTCCCGGTAGAACAAATCACCCTGATCCTCAATATCGGCCATTTGTTCCTCAGCTGTTTCAAGCGCGGCCTCGAAGCGGCTGCGGAGTACCTCAGGGTCTTCACCGGCTTTTTTGTAAGCCTCAACGATACTCAGAGCGTCTTTTAACTTCCGTGCACGCTCCTCGTTTTGGTCAAAAGTTCGGTGTTCATTTTTGGCAACGATATTATTTTTGTATCTGTTGCCAACCTCTTCGGCTAATTCGATGTTGGCTGAGGCTGGTTCCAAATCGGACCCACCGAGCTCGGCTAAGTCTTTAGGTTTACGTTCCTTTTTGCCGACATGCTGACGCACGATCTCGCCGGCCCTTAGTTCAGCAGCCAGTTCTTCCTCGGTTAAATTCTCTACCCGTTCAACCTCTTTATTGCGTGAGGCCTCAAGAGCTGCCTTGGCCTCAGCTAGTGCCTGAGGGTCAACATTTTTCATCTCCACCTGGATTCTTCTAGGGCCACCTTCGCGCATAAGAGATATGGTTACTTGCGTACTATGGTAATTCAGTGCAGAATTGGCCGCAATCACATTCTGCACATGCCACTTCCAAAGATCATCGCAGTCGTTGGTCCAACGGCCTCGGGTAAAACCGCGGTAGGCATTGCTTTGGCTCGGGCTTTTGATGGGGAAGTGATAGCTGCAGACTCGAGGACGATTTATCGCGGTCTCGATATTGGGACTGCCAAGCCTACCGGCGAGCGAATGCTCGGTGGAGACCTCAAGGAAATGGCAGCCGAAAAGCCGCTCATGGTTGAAGGTGTTCCGCATTGGGGTATCGACATTGCCGATCCTGACGAAGTGTTTAGCGTAGCTGGGTACCAAGCTTACGCGGATAAGGTTATTGATGGCATTTTGAGACGCAGTCACGTGCCAATCATCGTTGGCGGTACGGGTTTATATATTCGCGCACTTATTGATCGTCCAAACTTTACGGAAGTGCCGCCGAACGATGCTTTACGAGTCGAACTCGCCACGCTCTCGAACGCGGAGCTCATGGCCGAGATTGCCGAACGTGATCCGGACACGGCCTCGACGATTGATGAAGATAATCGCCGCCGCTTGGAGCGAGCCATCGAGATCCTCCGAGCAACTGGCAAGACTTTGGCTGAGACGCAGAAATTCGATAAGCCACGTTACGAGGCTTTACAGATCGGGCTCGAAATTGAACGTGACAACCTTTACTCCCGTATCGACGAGCGTGTCGACGTCATGATCGCTGGCGGTCTAGTTGATGAAGTCCGCGAGCTTCGGAATAAGTACGGTAATAATGCGACAGCGATGACGGGAATCGGCTATCGCCAAGTTTCCGAATTCCTCGACGGCAAAACAAAACTTAAAGACGCGGTGACTCGTATCAAATTCGATAGCCACCATTACGCCAAACGCCAAGAGACCTGGTTTAAGCGGGACGAGCGTATCGTTTGGGTTCACGATGCGAAAGGCGCGATCGAGACGGCACAAAAATTCCTATAATCAAAAACTGAGGCCAGAGCCTCAGTTTTTGATTTAACCAAGAACGTTTTTAATCGCCTGGGCAGTTTTGCTTGGATCGGCGTTGCCTTTGCTGATTTTCATGACCTGGCCTACCAAGAACTGCATGAGTTTAGTTTCGCCGGCTTTGTAGCGATCGGCTTCTTTGGGATTTTCTTCAATGACGGTTTTGACGATCGACTCAAGAGCTACCATGTCATCCATGCGGTTGGCGCCGAGTTCTTCCATGACGTGGGTTGGATCTGCGCCGTCGTCGAGCATCTTGCCGAGCACCTCGAGTCCCTTCGGACCAGTAAGTTTGTTGTCAGCGATCAGCGACACAAACTCGGCGAAGTTTTCTGGGCTCAGCTTCATGGTGCGAACGTCGATCTTGCGCTCTTCCAAAAGTCCCATGAGTTTCGAGAGCAGCCAACCCGAGAACGTTTTGGTGAGCTTGGTCCGTGCCTCCGGCATTTGCTCAGGCGAGACGTCCGGCTTGGCTTCAAGCCAGGTTCCAAGCTCGCTCATGGCCTTTTCGGTAAAGTCGACCAAGGCTGGATCTTCTACGATCATGCGAATGTCCTCAGTTTTGAAGCCATATTCGTTTTTGAGACGAGCGCGTTTGGCGGCCGGGAGTTCTGGCATGCGCGGCTTAATCTCCTTGGCAATCGAGGTCAGTTCGAGCGGTGGGATGTCTGGCTCCGGGAAGTAGCGATAATCAGCCGAGTCTTCCTTGGCACGTTGTTCTTCGGTTATTTGCTTGGCGTCGTTCCAGCCGCGAGTGAAGGTTTTATCTGGCGGCGTGCCGGCTTCCCAGAGTTCAGTTTGGCGCTTGACCTCGTAAGCGATAGCTCGTTCTATATGGCGAAACGAGTTGATGTTTTTGATCTCTGTTTTGGGTGACAGCATTGGTGACAGCGGTACGCCATGTTCATCAACTTCTCGTAAAGAGATGTTCACGTCGCAGCGCATATGGCCGCGTTCCAAGTCTCCGTCACTAATCCCCAGTGTACGCACAAGCAAGCGGAGCTCATGCACGTAAGCCTTGGCTTGGGCGGCATTCTCAAAGACCGGTGCGGTCACGATTTCACAGAGAGGTGTGCCGCCACGGTTGTAATCAACGTAGGTTTTGCCGTCTTCACCGTGGATGTTCTTGGCGGCGTCTTCTTCAA
>JBBUCB010000078.1:0-1779 GCA_038058005.1 Patescibacteria group bacterium
TAAGACGCTGACGGGAACCGCTCCGGTCTATTTGAATGCACTTTCAGGCAAGGGTGTACACGTCATCACCGTTAACGACTATCTCGCTAAACGTGACGCTGTTTGGATGGGTCGTGTTTTCCAGTTCTTAGGTTTGTCGGTTGGTTGTATTCAGCACGAGAGCGGTTATCGGTACGATGAAACGTATAAAGCTCCCGTTGAAGAAACGACCGCCCCCTCTGACTCCCCCATGACTGGGGGAGGAAGCGATGAAGTTAAGGCGAGTGTGCAATCGTTCCGTGTCCAAATGGATAACCTGCGTCCGGCTACGCGTAAAGAAGCTTACGATGCGGACATCACCTTCGGAACGAATAACGAATTTGGTTTTGATTACTTGCGCGACAACATGGCGCAAGCTCCTGAGAATCTCGTGCAACGTGGTTTGAACTACGCTGTGGTCGACGAAGTTGACTCGATCTTGATTGACGAAGCCCGTACGCCGCTCATTATCTCGACCGCTGCCCAAGAGTCGGCGGATTTGTATTACAAGTTTGCCGAGATCGCGAAGACGTTTGTCGAAAACGAAGATTACAACCTCGATGAGAAGATGCGTGTTGCGACGTTTACTGAGCCTGGTTTGCAGAAGGTCGAGAAGGCTCTTGGTGTCGCCAATCTTTACGAGCAAGGTTTGCAAATGGTTCACCATGCCGAGCAATCTTTGCGCGCTCAAGCGCTTTTCAAGAAGGATAAGGATTATGTTGTTCGTGATGGCGAGGTCATTATCGTAGACGAGTTTACCGGTCGCATGATGGAAGGTCGCCGCTATTCTGAAGGCCTCCACCAGGCTATAGAAGCCAAAGAGAGCGTAAAGATCCAGCGTGAAAGTAAAACGATGGCGACGATTACCTTCCAGAACTATTTCCGTCTCTACACCAAGCTGGCGGGTATGACCGGTACGGCCGCGACTGAGGCTGAGGAATTTGAAAAGATTTATAAGCTTGAAGTTACGCAGATCCCAACTCACCGCGATAACAAGCGTGCCGATCTTTCCGATCGTATTTATCGCACCGAGAAAGGGAAGTGGCTCGCAGTCGTGCAAGAAGTGAAGGAGCGCCATGAAAAGGGCCAGCCGGTTTTGATCGGTACGGTGTCGATTGATAAGAACGAATTGTTGGCCGAGCTTCTGCGCTCCGCGGGCGTGCCTCACAAGATGTTGAACGCTAAAAACCACGAACAAGAAGGAGAAATTATCGCTCAAGCCGGTCGTAAGGGTGCTGTTACGCTTGCCACCAACATGGCTGGTCGTGGTGTCGACATTATTCTTGGTGGTAATCCGCCTGACGCAGCGATGGCCGCGGAGGTTCAGGCTCTGGGCGGTCTCCATGTCATTGGTACCGAGCGTCATGAAAGCCGTCGTATCGACAACCAGCTCCGTGGTCGTGCTGGCCGTCAGGGTGATCCTGGTAGCACGCAGTTCTTTGTGTCGCTCGATGACGACTTGATGCGCATCTTCGCCACTACTCGTGTGAAGCAGATGATGTCGACGTTAGGCATCGAAGAAACCATGCCAATCGAGAGTCGCATGGTGACCAATGCTCTTGAAAAGGCTCAGCAGCGTGTTGAGGGTCATAACTTCGATACTCGTAAACACGTGCTTGAGTACGATGACGTCCTCAACAAGCACCGCCTTGCGATCTACGATGAACGTCGCAGCCTCATGACCAATGAGAAGGGCGACGCGCATGCGGAAATTATGCGCATGGTCGAGAGTGAGATTGAGCGGATTGTGTATTTCCACAC
>JBBUCB010000078.1:1879-4878 GCA_038058005.1 Patescibacteria group bacterium
CGTCGTACCATCGGCCTCCAAGGTTATGCCCAGCGCGATCCGTTGGTGGAATACAAGAAAGAATCCTTCCGCCTCTACACCGCCATGCGCCAGGAAATCTCGCGTGAGGTCGTTTACAACATCTTCAAGATCTTGGATCAAGCCGCTAACGCCCAAGTAGTCATGAATGCCGCTCCGCAAATGATGAATGCCTTGAGCAAAATGCTCGGCCTTGGCAAGAACGGTTCTAACGGAACCTCGACAGGTGATTCGAAACCGCAATCGAAGATTGGGGGTTAGCAAATTGTCCTCACAGTAGCGTCCTCCCTCAGCCATGGGGGAGTTAGAGGGGGCAGTCATTTGGCCTTGGCAGAAGCAGGGGCAAAGGCCCCAGTGGCTAGGGTCCAAAAGGAGAGCTGAGCCTAAGCCCGGACGCTCGCGAGAGCCAAATGACCGCCCCTCCCGGCCTCCCCATGACTGGGGAGGAGGGCGAGTGGCGAGGGTAAGGCGCGAATTTAAGACGAGAGGATTTTGAACTTCGCCTTACGACCTTTGCGAACAACTTTGCGTTCTTCGAGCGGGAGAGCGGCGATAGCTCGGCACTCCATTGAGCAAGCGCCGAGCATCGACTTCTTGCAGTCAGCGCATTGGATGAACAAGGCGTGGCACAAGTCGCTCGAGCAGTTGTCGTAGGTGTCGGCGGCGTTTTTGCAGTTAAAGCATTTACCGAGGACATCACTCGTTACGGCTTCGGCCATGCGGCCGTCGAAGACGAAGTTTTTGCCTTTGAATTTGCTTTCGAGGCCGGCCTGCTCGATCTCATGCTTGTAGTTGATGATGCCGCCGTAGAGTTGGGAGACATCGTTGAAGCCGTTGTGTTTAAGGAATGCGCTGGCCTTCTCACAACGGATTCCGCCGGTGCAGTAGAGCAGAACTTTTTCGTTCTTTTTGTCATCGAGTAACTTGATGACTTCTTGAAGCTCATCACCGAACGTTTGTGAGCTCGGCTTCACAGCGTTTTCGAAGTGGCCGATGTCGCTCTCATACTTGTTGCGCATGTCGACGACGAGCGCGCCCTGGTCGATCGCCTGGTTAAATTCTTTGGCGTTCAAGTGCGTGCCGACGCTTGCCAGGTCGTACGAGCCTGGATCGAGGTCATCGGCTACGATTTGTTTGCGGACTTTGATAATTAACTTCCAAAACGATGTTGCCGGTTCTTCGATGGCGTACTTAAATTCAACGCCAGTGAAGAGTGGGGAAGCGTCGATAAGTTTACGGAAAGTCTCGACCTCGGGTTGGGGGACGCTGATCTGGGCGTTGATACCTTCTTGCGAGAGGTAAACTCGACCGAGTACACCAAGCTCGCTCCAAGCTGTGAAGAGTTGGTCACGGAGCTCAGCAGGGTTATCGATCTGAACGTAGCGATAAAACGAAATCGTCTGTCGAGCAAAAGGCTCGGCAGCTATTTTTTTGAGCGCTTGCTCATGATTCAGATGATTTGCCAACTGGCGCATAATCGAGCATGATCATGGCAGTTTTTAGCTATTTGGTCAATCGGGCAAAAATGCACGATCGTGCATTTTTGCCCTCATCAGATTATGTCTATCGGAGTATTCGACTCAGGCTTTGGTGGTCTTGTGATCCTCCGTGAGCTCGTAAAACAGCTGCCGGAGTATTCCTATGTTTATTTGGGCGACAATGCTCGGGCTCCTTATGGCCCGCGTACTCCTGACGAAATTTATCAATTTACCCTTCAGGCTGTTGAAAAGTTATTTGCCGAGGGTTGTGAGCTCGTTATCTTAGCTTGCAACACCGCTTCAGCTAACGCCCTGCGTCGCATTCAGCAAAACGACCTAGTCCGATATCCTGGAAAGAAGGTCTTGGGCATTCTTGTGCCGACTATCGAGCAAATTACCGGTTTACCCTGGAGCGCGTTGCACCCTTACCCACAGGCGATGCATATCGGCGTGTTTGCAACTCAGGCGACGGTAAATTCTCACGCCTATAAAAAAGAGATTTTACATCGTAATCCGCAGGCAGAAGTCATCGAAATTGCCTGCCCAGAACTCGCGACCATGATTGAAAATGGCAGTGGCGAGGCCGAGCTGCGTGCGTACATCGTGCAACATGTTGAGCAAATGAAGGTTCAGCTTCCAAACCCTGACGCGGTGCTGCTCGGCTGCACGCACTATCCACTCGTGCTCGAATATTTTGTCGAAGCTTTGCCTGACGTTCCGGTGTTCGATCAAGGACAAATTACTGCCGATGCGTTGCGAGTTTATTTGAGCAACCATCCGGAGATCGAAAAGAAATTGCCAAGAGAAGGGGACTTGCGTTTCTTAACGACGGCTGAGCCTGAGGTGATCGAGCCCCTCGCTACGGCCTTCTTTGGGATGCCGATACAGTACGAGAAGGTCGTGTTATCATAATGCGCGTCCCAACTTTAATCTTTCCTCTTTCGACTTTAATCTCGTTGCTATGAAGGACCTTAAGGAAGTTTACAATCGCTTGAAACTGAAGAAGGCTGAACGTAAGGATTTGCGAACCTCGTTTCAAGACGAGTTAAAGAACAATAAGCGCTATCAGGAACTGGCTGAAAAGATCAACGAGCTGAAGATCGAAAAGAAGTCGATTGAAAACGAAGTTTTGTCCCGCGAGCTCGATAAAGCCAAGTTGGAAGAGCTGAATTTGGACATTAAAACCGATATTGAGATGCTCACCGATATCACTTTGAACATGTTTTTGGCCCAAGAACCCGTCGAGATCGTTGACGAAGTCAATAACAAGTGGACCCCAGTATTTGCCGTCCGTTTCCGAAAAGGTTAATCATCCCCCTCGCCCCTTGCAGAATTAGCGGCGTTTTTCTAGAATGCTCCCGACTATGAACAAATACGCCGCTAAGGAAGGTTTTTCGAATAGACAGACGAAGATTGGCGCTTTTGCCCTGTTGTTAGCCTTTCTGATTGGCGCAGCTGTTGTTTATCCAGGCCCTTGGAATAAGGCCATGCAGGCTATGGAGG
>JBBUCB010000078.1:4978-12249 GCA_038058005.1 Patescibacteria group bacterium
GAGACGCCGGTTTTAACTTTCCGTTTGCCGGACGAAGACATTGATGTTGAGCCAAGTGCAGAGCAAGAGGCTGAAATTGCCGCTGCTCAGGAAATTGAGCGTGCTTCGGCTTTGACAGTTTTGGACCGCGCCCTGGTAGAAGATGATTTTGGCGCCCTGGCTAAAGACTTCTCAATCGACACTGCCACTAAAGACAACAACGGATATATCGGTTTCGTCAGCTCAGAAGATGAAGAATACGGTGGGTTAGTTGAGCGTATCGAGGATGACAACCTTAAGATCGGTGTCATCGACGGCTTGTACGAGGGTACGTCGCGCATGCACATTGTGAATTACTTGTCACACAAAGTTGAGACTGAACCAAAGATTTCTCACGTCTTGATTTGTTACGAGGGCGCTGCCGGATGCACGCAGACCAGAACTAAGGAAGAGGCCGAGGCCTTGGCGAAAGAACTTCAAGGCCAGGCTACGAAGCAGAATTTTTCAACCTTGGCCGTTGAAAACTCTGACGATTCTGCCAATGCTGAGACGGGCGGAGATCTTGGTTACTTGAAACCGGGCGAGACCGTTGAGCCATTCAACGCGACTGCTTTTGAACTAAAGAACGGAACAATCTCAGAAGTTATTGAAACAGATTTCGGTTATCACATTGTTTATCGCGAAACTTCACGTCGCGTGAACTACTACGAGATTGCCCACGTTGAAATGCCTTGGACAACCTTGTCCGACATCTTCATCATTGATCCTTGGGTTAACACCGAGCTGTCCGGCAAGCACGTGAAGCATGCCAGTGTTGGTTTTGATCCAAACACTGGTGCTCCTTACGTCATTCTCGACTTCAATGAAGAAGGTTCCGACTTATTCGCGCAGTTGACCGAGGCCAACGTTGGTAAGGTAATCGGTATTTTCTTGGACGGCGAGGCTATCACCACACCCGTAGTCCAACAGGTCATCTATGGTGGTCAAGCAACCATTTCGGGTGACTTTTCCATTGATGAAGCCAAGCTATTGGCTCAACGTTTGAACGCCGGCGCCTTGCCGGTACCGATCGAGATCGTGAGCCAGCAGACGATCGGCCCGGCTCTTGGCCAGGCTTCGCTCGACAAGAGTGTGAACGCCGGCTTGATCGGCTTTGCGCTCATTGCCTTGTTCATGGTGGCCTACTATCGCTTGCCGGGTTTCATGGCCGTGATCACCCTGACTTTCTACGCGGTGGCGAACTTGGTTCTGTATAAAATCTTCGGCGTTACTATTACGCTTTCTGGTATTGCGGGTTTCGTATTGTCGCTCGGTATTGCCGTTGACGCGAACGTGTTGATTTTCGAGCGCCTAAAAGAGGAGCTCCGCGGCGGTCGTGATTTGCCAACCGCTGTTGACGAAGCTTTCCGACGTGCTTGGCCGTCTATTCGCGATGGTAACCTCACGACGCTGATCGCTACCGCCGTGCTTTACTGGATCGGCGCAGGCTTCATTCGTGGTTTTGCCTTGACACTGACGATCGGCGTCTTGATGTCGATGTTCAGCGCCATGGTAGTTACTTACGTGCTCATGAAATTACTCGTCCGTATTAAAGCCATCCGCAAACCCGCGCTCTTCCTTGGTCTTGACCGAAAGTAGTATGAAGTCTTTTAACGTGATCGGTTATACCAAATTCTGGCTCAGTTTTTCGCTTGTACTGATTATTGCTTCGATTGTCGCCATGGCGGTACTGAAGCCCAACTTCGGTATCGATTTTACGGGGGGTAGCCTACTTGAAATTACGGTCGACAGCACCAGTAACCAGGCCCTTCGAGAAGAACTGGCCGCCGCCGGCAAAGAAGCCGTTGTGCAATCGTCTGAAGACAATAGCTACTTTGTCCGCTTAGGTCCTATCACTGAAGATGAGCACCAAGAAATTCTCAACATCCTACGCGTTAGCCATCCTGAACTAACGGAGAGCCGTTTTGATTCGGTTGGTCCGGTGATCGGTGATGAACTGAAGCAGGACACGGCCATTGCTGTGGTTGTCCTGCTTGGTTTGATTGCTCTTTACATCGCCTGGGCTTTCCGTAAGGTTTCTGAGCCGGTTCCGTCCTGGAAATACGGCGTCATTACGCTCTTTGCGGCTTTTCACGACGTGGCCATTCCGATCGGCGTTTTTGCTGTCCTCGGTCGCGTGCTTGGCTATCAGATTGACATCGCCTTCGTAGCCGCAATGCTCACCATCCTTGGTTACTCGATTAATGACACCATTGTTGTTCTCGATCGTACCCGCGAAAATTTGGCACGTTATCGTCACTCCACTAAATCATTTGGTGAGATTGTGAACCAAAGTATTGTAGAGACCCTTGGACGCTCTCTGAACACGACCTTGACCACTCTGTTGCCGCTTGTAGCTATCTTGGCTATTGGCGGGGCTACTACACGTCCTTTTGTACTGGCGCTTATCATCGGAATCATATCGGGTGCCTACTCTTCCATCTTCTTTGCTAGCCCGCTCTTGGTAGCTTGGGATCGTTGGTCACGTCGGGGAAAATAGGGGTTGAAGGGGTCATGCTATACTTTGACCACCTATGCTCGGCATTGTTCTCAACCTTCCGCCTGCAGTTGAACAGTACATCGCCATCACGCCGATAGAGTCCATGGCTGCCCATGCCTTGTTGGTGTTTGGCTGGTTTCCCATCTTTGCTGTGCTGGTTTGGGGCATGGCCCATGTCTGGTTAGACTTCAAGCAAGAGAAATACGCCGCCGCCTTGCATTACGTGCTCCTGGATATTCGCGTTCCCCAAACCGCCATCCAAACCCCAAAGGGTATGGATATCTTTTTCACCAACTTGGCCGGATCGCGGAGCTCGATTACTTGGCGAGAGAAATGGTTGCTGGGTAAAGAACAGCCAGTTTGGTCATTCGAAATTGTCAGTAACGGCGGTCAGGTGCAGTTCATGGTGCGCGGTATCGATAAGTATCGAGATCTGCTTGAGGCCGATATTTACGCCCAGTATCCTGAGGCTCAGATTACTGAGGTTGAGGATTACGTCGGAACGATTCCGCATAACTATCCCGACGATGAATGGGAGGCTTTTGGAGCGGAGTTTATTTTGAAAAATCCTCAGTATTTACCCATTCGAACTTACGTCGATTTCGAGCACCAGGGCGAGAAAGAGGGGCGCTTCAAGGACCCATTGCTACCAATTATCGAAATCATGGGCAAGATGCACCCAGGAGAGAATTTCTGGTTACAGATTTTGATTCAGCAGCCTGATGACCAGAACTGGACCAAAGAGGGGGCTAAGTTTGCGGCTACGGTCATGGGTAAAGAGGAGAAGCATACTAAAACCATGCTTCAGGAGTTTGGCAGCGTAGCCGCCTCACTGCCGGCCGATGTGCTTGGGCAATTAACAGGTATTGGCGCACCGCCGGCTCATCCAGAAAAGAAGGCTGACGATTTCCGCGTTTTCAAATTGACACCGGCGGAGAAGCTACAAATTGACGCTACCACCGAGAAGATCGCCAAGCTTGGCTGGCGGACAAAAATTCGCGTTGTTTACTCTGCGAAGAAAAATAAATTCCGCAAGGGTATGATGGCGGCTGCCATGAAAGGCATGATGCACTCGTACACGAATAGCATCGTGAACCAGTTCGGTATGCATAATCCATCAATTCCGAAGGACGATTATTTCTGGATGGAGTGGCAGTATGCCGGTAAGCAAACCAAGCTTACGCGCCGTTTTGCCCATCGATCCTTTGGCGCGGGTGCCAACATTTATATTTTGAACACCGAGGAGCTGGCTACGCTGTGGCACTTCCCAGCGGCAGACGCTCGTACTCCAGTACTCGCAGCCATGGGTGCTCGTCGAGCTGAAGCTCCAGCCGGGTTGTACTTTGCGGAAGATGCTGATGGCGACGGTATTCCGGATTGGAAGCAGCAGCACGGTAAGGGTGTGCAGGAGGCAGAGGGACAGTCAGTAACCCCAGAGGTGCAGTTGCCAAGTCCAGCCGCTCCAACCGGGGCGACCGGCGAAATGCCGGTGCCTGGCCGACCGGCGCCATTGCCACCAGGACTGGACTTGAGCGACGAGCCGATCGACCCCAATAGCTCTGCCCCAGGAAATTTGCCAGTCTAACTGTCTGCTGCTGGAACACGGCACGGCCGTGTTCATGACTTGTCCGTATGCCTAATCGCTACCCCCACGATCACGAAAAAGATGTTGTCTATTTTGCCAAGACAAACTTCCGCAATCAGCTGCGGAAGTTTGGCATTAAAACCGATGACCGCCGTCGCCACGTGTACGTAGTGGGTAAGACGGGTATGGGTAAGACCACTTTGCTCGAGAACATGATTTTGTCCGACATCTACGCCGGACACGGTTGTTGTTATGTTGACCCGCACGGCGACACGGTGCAAAAAATTATCGATTTCATCCCATCGTGGAGAATTAACGACGTGGTGTATTTTGACCCTGCCGATGTTGAGCACCCGATCGGTTTCAATATTCTCGAGGCTATTGATCCGGGCATGAAGCATCTGGTAGCTTCGGCGCTGATGTCCGTGTTCAAGAAGATCTGGGAGAACGTGTGGTCAGCTCGCATGGAGTACATTTTGAACAACACCATTTTGGCATTGCTGGATACTCCGGGTTCAACATTGCTTGGCGTGAACCGCATGTTGTCGGATAAAGATTTCCGTTTGGAGATCGTGAAGAATGTTCAGGATCCAATCGTAAAACAATTTTGGGTCTCAGAATTCGCTGCTTACGATGCCAAGTTTGCTTCCGAAGCCGTAGCTCCAATCCAAAACAAAATTGGTCAGTTTTTGTCGTCTTCAATCATCCGTAACATCGTGGCTCAGGCCAAATCGTCCATCAACATTCGTGAAATGATGGACAACCAAAAGATTTTCATCATCAACCTGTCCAAGGGTCGAATCGGTGAAGACGCTATGCGTCTCTTGGGAGGTATGTTGATCACCAAGATGCAGGTGGCAGCGATGGAGCGTGTGAATGTTCCGGAAGAGACTCGTGAAGATTTTTATCTGTACGTTGACGAGTTTCAAAACTTCGCCGTTGAATCCTTCGCGGGGATTCTGTCTGAGGCCCGTAAGTACCGTTTGAACTTGATCATGGCTCACCAGTACATCACTCAGTTGTCTGAAGAAGTACGCGACGCGGTGTTTGGTAACGTGGGTACCATGATTACCTTCCGTGTCGGTTCACCGGACGCAGTTTTCATGGAGAACGAGTTCATGCCGCGCTTTACCCCGGAAGATATCATCAACCTGCCCAAGGCTGGTATTTATCTGAAGCTCATGATTGACGGCGTGGCCAGTCAGCCGTTTTCGGCGATTACTTTACCGCCGATCGCTCAGCGTACGGGCAGTATGCCGCGAGTTATCGAGCAGTCACGTGAGCGTTACACGGGTAATCGTCAAGCCATTGAAGAGCGTGTAGCAGTCTGGAGCGGATTTGGCGCCGGCGTTGATGTTGAAAAAATGATCGCCTCGGTTACCCAGGCTAAAAAAGATGCTAAGAAAGCACGCTTTAGCCATGAGTACACTTGTACTCGCTGTGGCAAGACTTTCTCGTTGCCAGTCGAACTGGATCGTAGCCGCCCAATTTATTGTGAAGAGTGTAAGCCGATTATTGATGCTGAACGTCAGAAAGCCAAGGAGCGTGGGGGAGTGAAGAAGAAAATTGGTGATGGCGAAATGGTTGTTAAAAAGCCAGAGGGCTCGGTGTCTTTGTCAGAGTTAGCACCCAAGCCGGCAACTCCGATCGCTGCGCCTGCTCCTGCGGTCGCGCCGACTCCTGTTGTTGAAAAACATGAGCACGAGCTTGTGCCGACCCCCGCTCCTGCTCCGATGCCGCGACCGACAATGCCAGCACCGATTACGCCGCCACTAACTCCTCGACCAACTCCACTCCCAGGTTCAGCAGCTTTGCGACCTCCTCGTCACCCTGGCCAAGCACCAGCTATTCCTGGTTCTGAGGCGTCGAGTGACGGCGCTAAGCGTAAGCGTCGACGTAACCGCAAACCACGTCCGGAAGGAGCTCGTGCACCAAGCGCGCCCGTCAATACCCCGATAAGTATCCCAAGACCCCAGCCGCCGACCAGTGCAGCTAAGCCAGTCGAAACCGCGCCTACTCCTGTTTTGCCG
Organism: Patescibacteria group bacterium; assembly: GCA_038058005.1. GTDB lineage: Bacteria > Patescibacteriota > Patescibacteriia > UBA9934 > UBA9934 > JAGORL01. Next base: position 11,112 of record JBBUCB010000078.1, read on the forward strand.
GGAGAGAGAATCAGCTTTGATACCTAGCCTATGACCGTTCTCCAGGCGGTCGTACTTGGTGCTATTCAGGGTGTCACGGAGTTTTTACCGATTTCAAGTTCGGGACACTTAATTATTGTTCCCGAACTTTTGGGTTGGGAGGCGCAAGGAATCGCCTTCGACTTGATTATTCATTTGGCAACGTTGTTGGCCGTCATCATGGCCATGCGAACAGAAATCATGTGGTTGTGGGAGGGTTGGCGGAGACGCGATCGAGTGCGCGTTCAGCTCATCAGCAAGCTTTTGCTAGCAACCATACCGGCGCTGTTCGTAGGCTTCTTTTTCCGCGACTGGCTCGAGGGTTTCAGGGGCGTGCAAACAGTTGCTATCTCGCTTATCGTTTGGGGAGCTCTGCTCGGACTTGCGGATCGGTTCTCGGCCATGATGCGAGGGCAAGTGAAAGATTTGGGTCGGGTACAATGGTGGCAGGCGATCCTGATCGGTGTTATCCAAATTTTTGCTTTCATCCCTGGCACATCGCGTTCCGGATCAACAATGACTGCCGCTTTGTTCTCTGGTCTCGACCGAGTAGCGGCGGCACGTTTTTCCTTCTTACTGGCGATTCCGATTACGGCCGCAGCCGGAGTCTCAGCCTTGCTCGATGTGGCTCAACACGGTCTCGATATTACGCTTTTGCCCATGCTGACCGGATTTATCTCGGCTTTTATCTTTGGTATCTTGGCTATTCGATTACTCCTCCTCGTAGTACGTAACGCGAGCTTTGTCTGGTTCGCCGTTTATCGTATCGCCCTTGGCATCTTCCTTCTTTTTTATCTCTAGGGTAAGGTGCTGCCACTATGGAATTGAAGCGCGAGCACGCAATTTGGTCAGACTACGAGCTTTTGGATTCCGGTGCTTTTGAAAAGCTCGAGCGTTTTGGAGATATTTTGATGATCCGCCCAGAGCCTCAGGCGCTTTGGAAGAAGGGTGATGAATCCAAATGGGCTAACGCGCATTTGGTGTATTCGCGTAAAGGACGAGAAGGTGAGTGGCAGACCAACAAGAATGTTCCAGAGTCCTGGGAGGTATCTTGGGAGAATTTGAAATTTCACATTCGTCCGACCTCGTTTAAACACACTGGTCTATTCCCTGAGCAGGC
>JBBUCB010000079.1:0-13716 GCA_038058005.1 Patescibacteria group bacterium
ATCATTAATCCTAAACTTACTTAACGTTCATCCTATGTCCACTGAAACCAACGCCCCCAAGAAGAGCTGGCTCGAGAAACTCACTGATCGCTTCGACGCGCTCATGGTGAAGTTCGATATGCCGGAAGATATCCGTCATGAGCTTGAATCGTTCGTCCTCAATGTCGCCAAAGAGCAATACACTATTGGCAATAAGTCCGGGATCTCCTGGCTCCGCAAACAAGTTGGCGCCAAGCCTGGTCAGTTGTTAACCGCCATCGATGCTCCAGCCCAAATGGCCTAAAATAGGCCGTGCTATACTCGCACTGTATGAGTAAAGTAACCCTGGATTCAATCAGTCAGGACCTTCATGCGTTCCAAAAAGCGGTCGAAAAACGCTTCGATCACGTCGATGCACGCCTTGATGTTGTAGATACCCGTCTCGACGGGCATGATCTTCAGTTCAAATCTATCTTGAGCAAGCTGAACGATCACGACGATCTCCTCCATCTTATCGCCGATACGGTCTCACGACACGACGACGATCTTACCTACATCAAACGGACGCTTCGCCATCAACGTGCCTAAGTAAACACAAAACCAGCTGCCGTTTGGCAGTTGGTTTTGCTGTTTTGGCCCAAAGAGTCAAACGAGATAAGAAAAAACACCTGACTAGCAGGTGCTTTTTCTGGAGCGGCGGACCGGGCTCGAACCGGCGACCCTCTCCTTGGCAAGGAGATGTTCTACCACTGAACTACCGCCGCTCAATACGATCAAAATGAACGCCAGCACTTTAACACGAGCTCCGATGATCGTCAATGCTGAAATACGTCGGCCGTGTTATGCTTAATGTAAATCTATGCATCGTGGAGGTCGCCTTTTAGCATTTGCAGGACTCTTAGGAGTCGGGCTATTCGTAGCCATGTTTTTCTTATTACCGTCACCGGACGAAATCAAAGTCCCTTATTTTTTAAAAGTCTCGCTGCCAAAAGCTCCCGATCGGGCTGTCCCGTTGGTGGATCCGGCCACCACCGAAGGCGTCACCATTACTTTTGTGGGCGATATCATGCTCTCCCGCTCCGTTGAACGCGCGCTTGCAGAAAATGGTACCAGCTGGCCATTCGCCAAGCTCGGTGAGGTTTTCGCGGGCTCTGACCTCGTTGTCGGCAATCTTGAAGGTACTGTGCGAGAGCAACGGAATCTCGAAATCGTGAATCAAATGGTTTTTGATACTACCCCAGACAACGTAGCCATGCTGGCGACAGCCGGTTTCACGCATCTATCGCTCGCCAACAATCATGCCGATGACTACGGATCACAAATCACTGTCGATTCTCGAAATGCCGTTGTCGCGCAGGGTATGGTGCCCTTTGGCGATCCCTACAACAGCGAAAGTTTCATTGTGCGCGAGAATATCGGTGGACAGTCGCTGTCATTTATCGGCTTCCACGCCTTTGGCCAAACGGCTTCGGAAATTCTTGATGCCATTGAAGCCGAAGACGCTCAAGGTCGATTTGTCATCGTGTACCCGCATTGGGGTCCAGAGTATGTCGAGATTGCTCCTGTTGCCGAGACCTACCCCGCCGAGCTCTTCATCAAAGCTGGCGCTGACCTTATCGTTGGCGCTCATCCTCACGTTATCCAGAATGTCGAGATTATCGACGGCGTGCCCGTGATCTACTCACTCGGTAATTTCCTATTCGACCAGGACTTCTCTGCTGAAACCAAACGTGGTCTCACGGTTCGAGTAGAAATCACCGACGAAGCCATAGAACTCGATTTTACACCAGTAAGTATTGAAAACCGCCAAACCTTCCCCATGGAAGACTCGGCGGCTCAATTACTTTTTGATGAATTCGATCTCTCCGGTGGTCACTTAAGCGTTGCCCGTCAATAAACCAAACTCTGTGAGAGCGCCCCGTAAACCGGGGCGCTTTTGGTCCCAAGCCAAATCGACCAGTTCCTGAGGAGTACCCCAGCGGACGCTCTCAAATTCCTGGTCGTAAGTATCCAATCTAAACTCGACACCCGATTTTACTTCAATCAAGAAAAATTGCTGCTCTTGGCCAATGAACGTCGTGTTTTTCAGGTGATCGAGAAACTTGGTCGGCCAATCGTAACGATACTTTACTTCTGAAGCGGCAACAAAACGGTAATCTTCGGCGGTCAGACCAATTTCTTCATAGATCTCGCGGATAGCTGCCTCTTCCGCCGTTTCGCCAGGGTCAATACCGCCCTGTACCGTTTGGACGCGGCTATGGCTCCCATCATTGCGGTAGCACAAAAGCACCCGACCCTGCCCGTCGGTGATGAGTACCGCTACATTGGGACGATATTTAGGTAACATAAACGAAAATGTTACAACTCATCTATCAAGCTCGTTTTATTAGAAAACGTCAAGAGACGTGTATGTTTATCGATCTCCTCTTCTATAAGCAGATACCCGGCCTGAACATACCCCTAGCCTCGCTGGCTTTTCTCGGAGCCACCTATTTGGGCATGTATATCGGCGGCCATCGTCTGCCTGTTCGGGCCCATATCGCTGCCATCTTCAGCTTTCTATTTGCCGTGCCCTTTGCAATTGGCACATCTGAGCAAATGCTCATGCTCAGCACGCTTGGTGTCTTGTCAGCACACCTCTTGTTTGCTGGCTTTGCCGTCGGCCACGAAGCTCGTTTCAATCATCCGCTCGAGATTCTTTGGAGTGGAACCGCGGCCCTTGGTGTTAAGCTGCTCGGACGCCTGGATTTCTTCGGCAAAATGAAGCCGCCAGCGTTATCCCAAACCCATTGGGCCGTTGTTAAAGGAGCGGCGGTACTTTTGCCACTCCTAGTGATCTTCATGGCCTTGTTCGCTTCTGCTGATCCGGTCTTCAATAGCTACTTCGGCGACATCGGCGACTGGTTGAGTACCTGGACCAATCCTGGAGATATCGTTACCCAACTCTTGCTGATCGGCATTCTGTTTGTAGTGCTAGCCCCTTTCTGGCAGCGGCAGCCCTCGACCGCTTTACGTACGAAGCTCGTCCTGAGCGCAACCCGAGCTGGATGGTGGAAAGCAAGGTCATCCTCGGTGGCCTCGCTATTCTCTTCGGTCTCTTCCTTATCTTGCAGGCTTCGGTCATGTTTGGCGGCTCAGTGGCCTTTGAGAAGATCGACATGACATACGCGGAATACGCGCGCGAAGGCTTTAATCAGCTCATCGCCGCGAGCGCCCTCGTAGCTTTTATCGTACTCACTTTACGTGATCAGCACGGAGCCAAAAGCGATGTCTTACTCACCTTACTGCACGGTGCTTTGATCGTTGAAACCTTACTCGTACTCGTATCGGCAGCCATGCGTCTCAATCTCTACATCGATACCTACGGTTACACCGATGCTCGCCTATTTGCTTACTGGACGATCATCACCATCGGCATCATGCTTGTGCTTTTGCTCGCTAACGTTCTTCAGCGCGAGTCACAAGGCGTGCTCATGCGCCGCTCACTCGTGGTACTTGGCGTCAGCGCACTCATCTTCAACTACTCCATGCCGGATGCTCTGTCGGCACGGCTCAACTTCAAACGAGCCGAGGCCGGCCAGCGATACGATCTCATGAGCATTCACCAGCTCTCAGAAGAAGCCGTTCCAATCGTGGTCCGTGAATTACAAACTCCCCACGTATTTGGAGACATGAAAACAGATTCTGTCATTTGATGGCTTCAACGGGATCCTGTTATGGCCCAGCAAAACAAATCACATTCCGTTGATTGGCGAAGCTGGAACTATTCACGCATGCGTGCTAATGACATCCTGCCTGCACCAATTCCGGATTGGCTCCAAGACAGCCTCGGGGCAACTCCAGAGGCTATCCCCTCGGATGTGACAGGCATTGATCTTACCGATCGACCTCGCTAAATAAACGCAAACAGAAAACGAAGTCCTTGCGGACTTCGTTTTCCTGGTATCCCGCAGTAGATCCTCGCCCTTACTCGGATCACTGCGGGATTACCACGAAGTGAACCCAAAAACAAAATAGAAACCTGCTTTTGGTTTCTACTTCGTGGTACCGGGAGCGGGACTCGAACCCGCAATCCCTTTCGGGAAAAAGCTCTTAAGGCTCTCGTGTATACCATTCCACCATCCCGGCGTAGCTCGCTAGTAAAATTACCATCTACTTTGTTGCGGGGCCCCGAAAATTCTTCGCCGTATATCTATATACGTCTTAGAATTTTCACCCCGCGCCTCGTAGCTGGTTAATTTTACTACGCTCGCAACGTACCAATCGCAACTTACTGCTCGCGATAATTGGCTGCGATACTATGCCACTTTCTGAGAGAAAAATCAACCCCTCCTAACGTCGGGGCGCTGTCCCCCGTGCGTTTTGCTTCTGTTCGGTTGGTAAAGTAAGATAGAGGCATGATTGAGGAACAAACACAGGTGAAAGCGCCTCGTGAAGTGGCCCCGGAGGCTGGTGAAGAGGAGCAAAAAATTGAAAACAGCTTGCGGCCTAGCAAGTTGGCAGATTTTGTTGGCCAAGATGAACTTAAAGCCAACTTGGATATTTTTATCAGCGCTGCCAAGGGTCGCGGCGAGCCACTGGAGCATACCTTGCTGTACGGCAATCCCGGGCTCGGTAAGACTACGCTAGCCCATATTATCGGCGCTGAGATGGGAGCGACAGTTAAGGTAACGAGCGGACCAGCCCTAGAACGTGTTGGCGACCTGGCCGCGGTGCTCTCAAATCTAGCTAAGGGCGATATCTTGTTTATCGACGAGATCCATCGGATGAACCACACCATTGAAGAGGTTCTCTACCCTGCCATGGAAGACTTCGCTCTCGACCTCATGGTTGGCAAGGGCCCGTCAGCCAGAACATTGCGGCTCTCGCTCGAGCCTTTTACGATTATTGGTGCCACAACTCGCCTATCACTCCTATCAGCCCCTCTCCGCGACCGTTTTGGCTCGACACTCCATCTCAATTTCTACAATGAGGCCGACATGGCCAAAATCGTGGCCCGCAGTGCCACGATCCTCGCCATGAACATCAACGAGGAGGCTTCCATCACCATCGCTAATCGCTCTCGTCGCACGCCACGCATCGCCAATCGCCTGCTGAAACGTGTCCGCGACTACGCCCAGATCAAACACAGCGGCAATGTGAGCAAAGAAGCCGCCGACGGAGCGCTCGAGCTCCTCGCTATCGATCACCTCGGTCTCGACAGTGTTGATCGCCACCTCCTCGCAACGATTATCGATAAATTTCAGGGTGGCCCCGTTGGTCTTGGCACCCTGGCCGCTGCTACGCAAGAAGAAACTGAGACTATCGAGGAGGTTTACGAGCCATTTTTACTCCAGCTAGGCTTTCTTGAACGCACCCCTCGCGGTCGTGTAGCTACCCCGCGAGCTTATGAGCATCTTGGGCTTAAAGGAAGCCGCCCCAACCTGTTCTAGGTGCTACAATGATGGCAATCTATGTTTTCCTTTCCTTTGTTTTATCTGTTGATCCCCTTTGGGCTGGTTTTTCTCTTGGCGCTGCTGTTTTTCTTCTTCAATATTTTCCACATCAAGCGTTACGCCATCCAATCCAAGGCCACCTCGCTCTTAATGTTGATCTACTTTGTCAGCTTCGGTGTGCTTACCGCCCTCATCGGCAGCTATCTGCTCACCGTTGACTGGACGGAAGAGTTTGAGCCAAGCGAGCTGCTCCCAAGCTTTGAAAGTTCAAGCCGTCTTGAATAAGGCCTATGATCTGCCTCGATAAACTCCCAAATAGCCAGCCGGAAGAAGTCGTCAAAGTCTTTCTCCGGCGTCACTGGATCGATCTCCTGCGTATTTTTTTCTTTAGCTTTGTCATGCTGCTCGTGCCAGTCGCGGTCTATGCGATCGCCCAACTTGGCGAGGTTGATCTCTTCGCTCACCCCTTCTGGGGTCCTGTCGGAGCCCTGGTATTAGCGAGCTATCTACTCATCATCTTTTCGATCACCCTTACAGAAATCACTGACTACTGGCTCGATGTTTGGATTGTGACTAATGAACGCGTCATCAACGCCGAACAGCATGGGCTCTTCAATCGATTGGTATCCGAGGTTCATCTTGAGCAGATTCAAGACATCACAAGCGAGACCAAAGGCTTCCTGGAAACTTTCCTCACGTACGGAGACGTCTACGTTCAAACAGCCGGTGAACGTGAACGCTTTCGTTTCAAAAATGTCGATAATCCTGACGATGTAAAAATCACTATCAGTGAGCTCGTAACTATTTGTAAAAATACTCACCAACACGATCCAAAAGTCATTGCGCCTGGGCTCGGTGCGCCCACAACCTCACAACACCATCCCGATAATGTGAAGCTTTAGACACAAAAAGACTGAGGCAAGAAACCATAAAAACAGACCGACTCGGATCTCTGAAGATCCGAGTCGAGAGGGCTGTGTAGAGGCTAACGGGCACCGAGACGTTGCAACAATGGCGAGGCCTTGACTCCGCCCAGGGCATCGAGCCCGGCAGGCTTGGTCGGCGGCGTTGCTGCCGGCGGCTCCTCGGGGGTGACCACTGCGGGCTCTGGGGCAGTCGGCTGCTGGACGGCCTGGGAGGACTCGAGAGCCAAGCTGTCAGCATTGCGCTTGCTGGCCCAGGCCGCCACCTGATCCGCAGAGTTGTCCCGGACGAAGTTCAGGAGGATGAAGAAACCCCCCGCCACGATGAGCGCTGACGCTAGGAAGAACGCCCATGTCGGGACCTTGACGTAGCCGGCGGTCGGATCGAACCGCCACTCCTCGGGACGACGCAGGTCGTAGGTGGACTCCTCGCCTTCCGTTCGCGAACGGAGGCTCGGTCCCCGACCGTCTGGCTCGGTGGTCATCTCCTCGAAACCCACGAGAGAACCGCCCACCAGCTGGTAGCTGCTGTCGTCCACATCAGGGATGGTGGGATTCACGTCGACCTCGTCCAGGTCGAACTTGGGCCGGACGAAGAGTCGCCAAGTCGAACTCGCGACCTTCCGGAACACGGACACGCTATCGACACTGCTGAGACGAGTCACTGCAAACCTCCGTAAGTTACCTATAGACTAAGCCAAAAAAGCCGCTGTCTGTCAAGTTAAACGACTAAAAAAGGGCCAAGGTGTGCAAACTTTACTGCCACTGTTTATCGAGCTCGATACCCGTGTAAAAATGCTTGAGAATTTGCTCATATGTTTGGCCCTCGTTAGCCATACATAGGGCTCCGGAAGCTGACATACCTACGCCGTGACCCCATTCTGTCTCACCCTCATCACAGGGGACAGGTACGGACTTCGACCAAGGAACGTCTCCGCCCCAGACGTCACTCCAATCACGTGTACGACCGTTCGAACGTGAGAAATAAGCGGTGATCGCAGTCGCGCCTTCGTAGGTCACAATCCGGCCTCGAGTGGCCTCAACTGATTCAGTAATACGCGGAGTGATTTCTTCCTGTCCGTAACCGCGATAAACCTGATCCAGATAGGCGTCAACATGATAGCCTTCAGACTTATGCTTGGTGGCACGTTGCCAGTGGTAGTAAGCGTAAGTACGGGCCGCTGTCAGCAAAGCTTTTTGGAATTCAAGATGAGAAATGTTTGAGGTCTCTGCTAGCCCACGCAGGTAATACTCCATCTTGAGCTCATTGATCACCCACGTACGATCATAAGTGCTGTTATAACGAATTTCAAGCACGTTGCGATAAGTATTGCTGGCACGTGACGAGCTGCGTGTTTCGCGAGCATCGAAGTTGGTAATTGTCATGACGGCGTGATCGATCTTCGGGACAAAACGCAGGGGTGAGGACGAGGTGTCATCGTCATCTCCGTAAACGTAGCGGCCACCTTCATAAGCCACCCTTACCTCCTCCCCCTTCTCATAGCTACCAAGCAAAGTGCCATCGGTGTTGGTGAGATCAAAAGCGCTTTCGTAGGAGGTGATGATTGATTCATCCTGTGTCTCCTCGTCGATGATTAAAATGCCCACACGAATGATCGGCTCCTCGATGTACGAGCTTGTGTCTTCGTGAATTACTGGTGAGTTTAAAGCTGCGGGCGCACCTTCGGTCACGGTTACTGGCAACTCTACGAAAGCGTCCGGAACACTAATGTCATTAGCCGTGAGCTGGAACTTGGCGGTGTGCGTGCCGTTGGTCTTTGGAGCCGTGAAGAAAAATTGGATAATAGCTGACTCCCCCGGCTTCACGGCTTGACCAGTCATTTGGGCAATCTGGCTGCCACTCCAGGTCGAATGAGTGAAAGTTGCAGTGGCTGTTGAGGCCAAACTGACGTCAGGGGCCTTGAGGCCAACCGAGTTCCAGGTGGTTGATCCGGTATTTTTGAAAAGGGCCGTGAACGAGACGGTCTTACCAGCCTTCACTTTGAGGCTATTGGCAGTCTGCGTCACCAATTGAGCCATGTAACCAGAGGTTGACGAGGCTTGTGACGAAGTAACAGGGGTTGAGGGGGTTGAAGAGGTTGCGCTGGCTCGCTTAACGGTAATGTTCAAAGAAAACTCGCCACCGGGGATCCAGGCCGTGTCTTCCGAGGCGAGATTGAAGGTTTCTTTATAGGCTCCTTCAGTTTGTGGTGCGTGGAGTTGGAAACTGATAGTTCCTGTAGCTTTGGGAGCTACGGAGGGCTCGATCAGACGTTTTACTTGGGAAGGCGACAACCAGGTCCCCGGGTCGAAGGAACTTGTTCTATACTTAGGACCGTACGTGTACAGGGAAATATAGCCGGGTCCGTCGTTTTTCCAGGTTGTGGCTCCAGTATTTTGAAAGGTAATGGTGATATTCTTGACCTCACCGGGTGCTAACGTCAATGTACCGCCGCCCGTGGTCGAAACCCGGGTAGTCGACAAAGTGGCAGCTTGGGCCGAGAATGGCAGAGCCGCGATCAACAAAGACAGCAAAAGACTAAAGGACGTGAGTTTTTTCAAGAAATTCGGCATAATGCCATTCCAGTATAACATTTCCGTCTATGTCCGTCGGTAAGGCTTTGGCTAAAAATTCGGTGTTTCAAATTGGCGGCAAGGTCATGGGCACGGTTTTTGGCTTGGTTACCTTCTATTTCATGCTCGAGTTCTTTGACACGGACGGTTTTGGGCTGTTTACAACTGCGATTACCTACGTCTCCATCTTTGCCATCGTGGTTGATTTTGGCCTGACGCTCACTACTACTCAGATGATCTCCGAGAAAGGAGCCGATGAGCCAAAGATTTTGGGCAACCTCCTCACCCTGCGCCTTATTAGCGCCTTTGTGTTCATGTCCTTGGCACCTCTTTGCGCCCCCTTCGTTCCACGCAGCGAAGGCATCATGGATCTGATCATCATTGCCTCGATTAGCTACTTCTTTGGCTCGATCGCTCAGATGTTTGTAGGCGTCTTCCAGAAGCGGTTGGTCATTTTAACTGCCGTCTTGGCCGAAGCCGCTAATCGTTTCCTGGCCCTGCTCGGTATCTTGATGGTTGGAGTGCTTGGCTGGGGTCTGGAAGGTGCCATGATCGCCTTCTTAATTGGTGGCGTGGCTCAACTCACGATCATCCTCTTAGCGACGGCAAGAAAAGTGCATCTGAGGCCGCAAATCGACCTCAGTGTCTGGCGCGACATCGTAACCCGCAGCTGGCCGATTGGCGTTTCGATCTTCTTTAACTTGCTCTACTTGAAAGGCGACATCTTTTTCATGTGGATCTTTGACCGCTCGGCTGAAGAAATTGGTCAGTACGGCTCAGCCTATAAGGTCATCGATGTCATGACGGTGATCCCCGTCACCTTCATGGGCTTGCTTTTGCCTTTGCTGACCCTGGCTTGGTCGCAGAAGAAGCCTCAAGAGTTTAAAGCCTACTTACAAAATGGTTTTGACCTCATGGTCATCCTAGCTCTGCCGCTCGCGACCGGTGTGGCCATCACGGGAGTGCCGATCATGACCGCAGTTCAGCCCGATTTGGTGCTCGCTGGCCAAGTGTTAGCCGTGCTCGGACCGGCTGCCGGAGTTGTCTATCTCGGTGCCCTTTACGGACACACTATTGTAGCCATTGGTAAGCAAAAGATCATGACTTGGGGGTACGTAGCCGTAGCTATCGTAGCTATCACCGGCTACATTCTCTACATCCCTGAGTACGGAGCCTGGGCGGCTGCTTGGATCACGCTGGTATCGGAAGCGCTTATCACGATCCTTACTTTTGCCGTCGTTACACGGACCATCGGTAACGTTACGAATGTCTCTATGCTGGCAAGAGCCGTTGTCGCTAGCCTTGTTATGACTGGAGCGATCCTGATTATTCCCTCTCCGCATGTCCTCCTCACCGTGTTTGCCGGCGCCGCGATTTATATCGTAACCTTAACCGCGCTCGGTGGACCTAAACTGACCCACGTGATAGATCTATTCCGAGCCGAGAAACCCCCGATCACGCCTTAAGCTATGCCAGTGAGCTTAGTGTTTATCGCCATTATTGTCGTCGCCTTTGGCTTGCTAGCTTGGCGCGATTTTAGGTTTGCGCTCACACTTATCATCGCCTTGCTGCCGACTTACTTGATTCGTTTCGAGCTAGTAATCCCCTGGACCGTTCTTGAAACCTTTATTTTGATCGCTTTCGCTCTCTGGTTATTCCGTCATTACGGTCACAAGCTCGATCTTCGCACGCTAAATGTCTACCGTGCTCCCATCTTCTTCCTCTTAGCTATCGCGACGTTTGCGACTACCTGGGCCCCGGAACAAATGAGTGCGCTCGGCGTCTGGAAAGCTTTCTTCATCGAGCCGATGCTCATGTTCGTCATGCTACGGACGACTTTCACCGACCGAGCAGACTGGGAGCGAGCATTGACTGGGCTTGGCCTAACCACAATTGCTATCGCAGCTTTTGCGATCTTCCAAAAACTCACCGGGCTTGGTCTGCCGATCCCGTGGGACCTGGAACGCCGAGCGACCTCCGTGTTTGAGTATCCGAATGCTCTTGGTCTCTTTGTAGCGCCGGTCGTGAGTGCGCTTGTCGTGATGAGCTTCTGCAAAATGACTGCCCCCTCTAACTCCCCCATGGCTGGGGGAGGACGCTTGGCACGGGTGATCGCGATCGTGTTTGGAATAGTTGCGATCGTACTGTCTGAGACCGAGGCAGCTCTCGTCGCTATTCCAATTGCTCTAGTTGCGACTCTGCTCATTTCGTCCGTGCCGAATAAAACAAAAATTGCCGCCCTGGTCGGGTCGGCGGTTATTGGGATCACACTCCTGGCGGCAGTGCCGGTTATTCGTGAAAAGATTTTGTTGCAAGATTACTCCGGCGGTGTGCGACGTTCACAGTGGAGTGAAACAATCGAACTTCTAAAAGATGAACCCCTTCAAGGTGCTGGTCTGTCAGGCTATCCAGTCGCTCTCGAGCCCTATCACGATCCAAGGCTCTATGAAATCTTCCAGTATCCGCACAACGTCATTCTCAATTTCTGGGTAGAGATGGGCGTCTTTGGAGTCATCGCCTTTTTGTTTATTGCTATCACAGTCTGCAAACTTACCTGGGCGCGTCGTGACGACGTCGTTGTCCTCGCAGCCTTTGCGGCGCTCCTTACGATGACTGTTCATGGGTTGGTTGATGTGCCGTTTTTCAAAAATGACCTTGCGGTTCTCACCGCGTTTTTCTTAGCGATGACCTTGGTCCCCTCTCGCCATCCTGACGTAAGGAAGGATACTGTTAAATTTTGAAAACGAATAGCGGTCGAAATCGAGAGCCGTGTCGCGACGATGAGCAGAAGGCTCACCGACGCGGACACGTTACGATTTCGACCGCTCTTCCCTACTCCTTGCCTAGAGGCAGGTGCAGAGGGAGAAGTTCTTGTTGACCTCGAAGGCGCAGAACTCCGCGTGGGTCATGGGGATCCCCAGCTTCGCGTTGCTCTCGTCGACCGCCTTCCAACCAAGGTCACACTCGGAGCTCGAGGGCGGCAGCTTGATGTCCATGGCCTCGGCGATGGAGGACTGGACGCTGGCCATCACTCCGCTCGAGAGAGCCGAGACACGCTTGGCGTCCTGGACACCCACGGTGGCGAAGTAGAGCGTGCCGAGGAGCAGAAGAGACACTGCGACCACCCAGCCCCACGTCACGAATCGCTCCGAGCTCTTCGACACGAAGGTCGGGGTGAATCGAACGCCGTACTTGTTGCTGAACTCGACGATCAGCAAGATGAACCAGATGGCAATGACCATGATGGCCACGCCGGTGTGGGTGAACTCGCCGAGTCCCCAGCCCACGAGCACGGTGCCGAAGCCGACCCCGCTCAGAACGAGACGAATCGTCTGAATCCTGGAGCGGTGCTTTTCGAGCTTCTCGTTGATGAGCAGGACGATCGGCAGCAGGACAAGGGCCACCCAGGTGACCACGAGGCCCTTCTGGATGGTCATCAGCCGCTCGCTGGTGTGCTCCTGGAACAGCGTGGCGATCGCCACCGCGCTGTTCTTGAACGACTCGTACACGTAGTCGACGCCGCTGTACACCCACGCCAGGACCTCGAAGCCCATGAGGCTGAGGAGCAGGACGATGACGAACAGCAGGAGGAGGATGAGGAAACTCCAGGGGTTGAAGAGCAGCTCGCGCACGCCCGCCCAGCCCTTCTTCTTGGGCTTCAGGCCGGCAGGCAGTCGGTCGAGCAGACCGTCCTTCCAGTCCTTCAGCCGCACTTCGGTGTGCGTGATCGGGTGATCCACACGGTAGGCCGCGAGGAGCCTCCGGACGTACAGGCGCGCCGACAGGGGCAGGAGCGACTCGCCGGGCTTCTTGAGCCCCTCGATCTCTTCCCTGCTCAACATGGCGAGCTTGATCATGTCCTCGGCGTCCTTGCGGGCGTCGGGGATCATCTTCTCGAGGGCAACCGGGTCGTTGTCGAGGCCAAGCGTGTGGGCCGCCAGGATGTGGCTGGCCTCACCCTCGTGCCCGAGACCCAGGTCCTTGTCGACCTCGAGCTGCGCGAGCATCTCGATGACTTCGAAGTAGAACCGCTTGTCTTCGACCTTGAAGTTCGCGACTGCTCCGTATCCACGACCCTTGCGGAGGCCCTTGGGAACGATCTCGATCTTGATCCGGCCCTGCTCCAGCTCCTTGCTGAAGCAGTCCGGGCAGATCGGGTTGCGGTCGAACTGGGTCAGGATGTCGAGCATGTTGCCCTTGTTGACCACGTCGTCCTTGCCCGGCGGGTGCATGCTCATCTTGTGGATGAGCTCGGTCCGCTTGGGGCCGACCCAGAGCTCGCTCTTGTCCGCGTTCTCGTGTATCACCTTGTTCTCCGCCTCGAGCTTGGCCTGCACGTCCTCCACCTTGGGGTTCTCCTCCCCGAGCATGAGCGTCAACGCCCGGGGCGCCGCGCGCAGCAGGGAGGCGAGGAGGAACTTCGTGCCGCGGTCCAGATCCTTGCGGGTCATGACGTACTCGGCACCGAAGCTCAAGCCGACCAGGCGGACGTCCGCCGGAATCCAGTTGACCAGGCGGGCCACCGTGCCGGCGACCCCCTTCTCCTTCAGCAGGTAGGCCAGGTCGATCGACCCGAACCACTGCTCGAACTTCTCCTCGGTGACGTTGGCGGCACCACCGACGAGCACCCGCTTGGCAGCGGCGCTGATACCGGACTCTTCACGAAGCAGATCGGCCATTGGACACCTCACGCCGGATAAACCGGCTGAAGATAGGGGTTTCGTGAATCTCTAGTAAATTTCCTAAGTTGTGAGAGAACAGTTGTCTGACCTGTCTCCCACCAGAACTGTCTTGATCAGACCCTA
>JBBUCB010000079.1:13816-23214 GCA_038058005.1 Patescibacteria group bacterium
CGACGACCCCGAAGAAGGTCGTCAGGATCCAGCCGGGTGGCGCCGACAACGTCACGGCCATCGTCGAGGCGGACATGCCGCCCGAGCTCGTGGCCGCCGAAGTCGCCCGCGTCAACGCCGAGACCGAGGCCCTCCAGAAGCTGACCGAGGCCGAGGTCACGCGCATGGCCGCCGAGACCCACCCCGCGGCCTATCGGACCGCGGAGCTGGACACCGGCGGCAAGCGCTTCGCGGTCGGTGGCCCGTTCACGTTCTCGACCCAGGTCACGGACTGCATCGCGGCGGGCACCACCAACGCCCGCAACGGCAAGTTCAAGACCCTGGGCGAGATCATCATCGGGTGTCGCATGGTCGAGGTCGATCAGACCGAGGCCAACGTACTCATGGTTCGCGCCCAGACCGAGCAGATGCTCGCTCAGGCCGCGACCGAGAACAAGCAGCTCTCGCCGCTCACCATCATCGGCCCGGACAGCAGCGTGACCACCGTCGAGCAGACGGGAAACCTGCTGGCCCTCACGGCCGGCGGTGTCGGAGCGTTCGGAACCGGCCTGCCCTACGGGGCGTCGGTGACGAGCCTGTTCCAGCAGAACGCGATGGGAGTGCAGGCCATGTTGGCCAGCCAGTCCCTCGTGGTTCCGCAGCCCGGCGTCAAGCCCCCGGCCGAGAAGCCGGTGGCCAAGGCGCCCGTGGCCGCACCCCCGCCGCACGAGCTGACGCTCGAGGAGAAGCTCCGGTTGAGCAAGGCACGCGGCCTCAACGAGGCCGGCGTCAAGGAGTGACCTGGTAAGCGCTCGGACGGGTCATTGAACTCGTCCGGGCGCACCCCTCATCTTCTGGAGACACACCACAATGACGCACCTCATCACCGCCCTGCTGACCATCGTCCCCGCCAACGCGAACTCGCTCGACGCACCCGCCGCATCGGTGGTTCGTCAGGGCCAGTGGACGACCAACGCGGCCTACTGCAAGGGCAACTGCCGTTCGATCACGAATGCCAGCTACACGGACTGCGTGTCGTACGGTTTCGTGGGGGCCATGAACCCCGACAACGAGCACGGCAAGATCGCCGTGGTCGACGGCAGCGGCAACGGACTCGGGGTCTACATCCCCGACGGTCCGGACCTGAACCTGCTCCCGGACTTCGTGTCCTGCATCCCGCCGCGTGAAACCGTGCACGGCGACGTCACGGGACTCGGCGCCCACACGCGCGAAGGTTACCTGGAGGTCGAAATGACCACCACCAAGTACCCCGTCGGCAACGAGTGGACCCACTACGAGTCCATCTTGCTCGGCCCCGAGTACGAGATCTGGGGCAGCTACTTCAAGTTCACCTACGAGCCGATCACGACCGTCGGTCGACCCGGCATCCGCGAGAACTGGAAGCTCAACCAGCCGATCAAGGCGATCGGCGGCTGAGGCATACATCACAACGGGGCTGATAACCCCATCTTCGTACGACCGGTTCCAACAGGGCTCTCTAAGCTCTGTCTCGGAACCGGTCGTTCGCTTTTTAAAAGCTTTTCCTTACTCCCGCATACACAAAAGAGCCCGAAGGCTCTTTTGTGTATGCATGTTTTTTTGTTTATTTAGCTTCCTGAGCCTGTGGCAGTAATCAGCTGATCGAGAACGAATGAGCTGATGGCGTAAGCTGAGAGCAGGATAACCAGACCAATAACTGCAGTGATCAGGATACCCTTAGCCTTTGCAACGCGCTTTTCGTCACCACCTGCCGTCATCCAGAGGAAACCAGCAAAAATCACGAGAACCAAGAAAATGATACCGAGCAAACCGAGGAGCACGTTGATGAGCAAACCGAGGGTTTCATCGAGCTCCTTGTCTCCAAGGCCTGAGTTAACTTGAACGGCATCTAAATTGCCCTCAAGGTCTCCGGCACTGGTAGCGGCGTGAAGCTGAGGAACGACTACACCGAAGGGAACGGCCACTAACACTGCGCCTAAGAGAAAGTTTTTCAGTTTACTCATATTTATATGAAATTTGATGAGTGAAGTATAGCACGCTTTTACCTTTTTGAGAGCATCTGTGAACAAGTGTATTAAGCGATGCCTAAAGTCCTCCCTGCGTCGCAAATTCGATCCGACCAACGATGAAGGTTGTAATCGAATAGGCCGCCAAAACAATGACTAAACCAATGACCGCTCGCGCCAACGTACTCTTGGCCATGGTGACCTTCTTTTCGTCACCACCGGCGGTCATCCAGGTAAAGCCGGCGTAAATTGTTAGCACCAAAAATAGAACTCCCAGGATGCCGATGGCTGCCTTGATAATTTGGCCGACAACCACGGGCAGTTCTTGGTCGGTATCGTAACCTGCTCCAGTACCTCCTGCATCTTCCAAACCAGCATCAAGAGTTATAGCTTGAACACTCTGTCCGCCGATAACCACTCCCGCCAACAGTGTGAGGCCAATCAAGAAACTCTTCAGCATACAAAGTTATTACTCTGAGTCAGTATTAGTAATTGGCGCAGCCTGAGGCGTAGTGCCAGCCAGGGCCCCAATGACCGTATTCACGATCACGTAGGCAGAAGCAATGATAACTGCGCCCGTGACCGACGCCACCAAAATGCTCTTAGCTTTCTCTACACGCTTAGCGTCCCCGCCTGAGGTCATCCACATCATGCCAGCGTAGACGGTCAAAACCAAGAACATTAGACCCGTTAAACCAATCACTGGCTTGATAATATATTTACCCACGAAAATCCCGATATTCTGATGATCGGTATCAGTGATCCCAGGGCCGTAGGCAGCTTCAGCGGTATCGTTTAAACCCGATCCCGGAGCATCAAACTGGGCTGACGCAAAACCAGGGAGCGTCAGCGAGCAAAATAAGGCAAGCGCAGCAGCAAGTTTTCGCATAGCGCAGTGCTTTCATGGGTCCTCCCCTTTCTCCCCTCCCTTGTCGGGAGGGGACGCCCTCTCCTGAAAAAGGAGAGGGATAGGGTGAGGACCATGAAAGCCTAGCGGCGTGAGAAAACAATGTTTGCCCCTCCTAGCCTCCCCATCCTTCGCCGTCGCTCAGGACAGGTGACTGGGGAGGAAAGCAACTAGGTCGTGGCGTCGATAAGTGACTGCAAGACGAAGGTAGTGATGGCGTAGGCTGACAAAATGATAGCCAAACCAATGATACCGGCGATGATGAGGCGCTTGGCTTCACCAACTTTCTCGTCGTTACCACCGGCGGTCATCCACTTGAAACCACCGAACAAGATGATGATCACGGCTACGATACCCAGGAAACCCAGGGCAACGTTGATGAGCTCACCAAGACCAGCCTTGAGATCCTTCTGCCCCAAGCCGGTTTCGTCAGCGAAGCTCGATGGCAGCAAATCGCTGACATCATCAATGGCATTGCTGCCACCGCTAACAGAGGCTCCCGTGACGTCATCGAAACCATCACCGTTAGCGTCAGCTGCGTGGACGGCGGCGAATGGCAAGGCCAAACTAAGGCCAATCATCACACTCATACCGATCCTGAGCAAATCTTTCACCATATGGTGCTATTCCTAAAAGTTATAATTAAAACTTGTGTGAGAAGTATAACATAAGCCCAACAACCTAGTACGTTCTTTACCTACACTCCGCCCGGGACAGCCGAACCGGTTGCTAATCCGAGAACAACGGCATTCACGAGCACGTAGGCGCCGGCGATGATGGCTAAACCGAGAACGGTCCAAATAATAATCGTCTTGCCCTTTTCAACACGCTTCGCTTCACCAAAGGAGGTGATCCAAATAACACCGCCATACACAAACATGAGTAAAGCCAAAGAGCCGACGATCGACAAAATGGCTTTGATGATGTTACCGATGATCAAACGAGGATCGGTAACGCCAATTGGGTTATCAAGTACTACGACTGCAAAAGTAAGTTTCGGTGCCAGCGTTAGGCCAACGGCTGCAGCAGTGAAAAAAGTTTTTTTGATCAGACCAGACATATTTAGCTACCGTTTAGTCTAAGGAGTATTTGGAACTCCAGCGTTATCAATAACTTCCTCTAGCGTATCGCTGTCCTCGCTTCCCACCTGATCTCCTGCCAATGAAGCGATCAAGAAGGTGATGAGTGAATACGATAAGAGAACGATAGCGAAACCAATAACAGCGTGGGTGATGGTGTTTTTACCGTTCTCGATTCTCTTAGCGTCGCCCTGCGAGGTCACCCACAAAAAGCCACCGTAGACGAACATTAAGAGAATCACCGAACCGATAATGCCCAGAATCAAGATCGTAATGTTCACAAACACCTGAAGTACATCATCAAGCGTGCAATTGCCTGAATCACGACATGGACACTGTGGTGTACCCGTAGTTCCTTCTGGTGCCGGGCCAGTGGCGCAAATATTGATAAAAATCAGACCAATCGCACCTTCGCCGTTTGGCCCCGTACCAAAAATATCCTGATAACCATGCCGACCTCGATTGAGATCAGAGCTGTTAGACACCGGGGTGGCGGCAGGCGCAGGGGTAGGTTCCGTGACACCAGCCTCGAAACAATCCCCACCAGGAGTACAGTCCTGAGCCATCACTGTCAGCGGCTGGAAAACGCCAAACGCCCCCAATAAGCAGAGGGCGCTTAGGAAACTGGCAAAAATCCCACCAACAAAACGCATATTAGCCCAAGTATAGCACGCGCCTAGTACGTCTGCTTAACGGTCAGGACGGTATTCACGATCAGATCAAAGGGATCTCGTCCGACTAAAACGTTATCAGCAAAATCGTTCAAAGCCTTCTCCATAGCGTCAGCATCTCGGCCTCGGTACCAGCTTTCGGCGGTCAGCACCTGCTCAGCAGATGGCCCCAAGCTTTCATCGTTCAATTGGGTATTGATCAAACCGCGCAGACCCGTAGTTTTACGAGCTGTCGTTAGATACTTGCCGACCTGGTCAGCCGACGTAGCGAACTGTACAAAATCCCAGGCGTAATCTGATGAGCCAGAATTTTTTGCCACGCCCTCAACCCAGTAATTTGCGTAATTTACTTGGCGACCACCAGCGATTTGGGGAATTTTTGTAATCGCGTAATTCAACTTAGGGGCGGCGGCGCTGATAAATGGTTGGTGGTAGCTATAGCCAAAGAAAAAGGCCGTCTGGCCATTCGCAAAGGCCTCAAATGAACCCGAGAAAGTATCGTTCCAAGCGTAAACCTCTTTAGTGGGGTTAGCAAAGTCTGTATAGAAACGCACGGCGTCAACAGCTGGAAACAAGCCCTCTGGCGTACCGTCAGGAACTTCGCCGAAGGTAATTGAGTTACCGTTCGTCATGATCGTACCGTTTTGGAGCATGAGCAAAGAGATCAAGTCGGCCGACCGCTCGACATTGTCAGTAGTTCCAAGCGCAGCACCTGATTGAGTGATGTTCCCATCGGCGTCGATAACCGTTAGCTTCGTAACGGCGTCTTGAAAGGCCTCCCAGGTAGCTGGGGGTTCAGCAATGCCAGCTGCATTCAAAAGATCTTTGTTGTAGAACAAAATCATGGTGTCCACAGCTAAAGGCAGGCCGTAAATGCGGTTCTGAACTTCGGCTTCGGCACTTGGTTTATACGCACGCAAAACATCACTCGTCACCACATCGACAAACTGTTGTTTTAGAGCCTTCTGGCTAAGCGTTGGCTGTTGGCGCTCGACATAGACCGTTTCTTTACGAATGGTCCCGACGGTTTCGAGGTAGGACACCGTGACTGCCGCCGGCATGGGCTGCATTAGGCTTTGCATTTCGCCGATTTTCGTATTGTGTACAGAAAAAATGTCTGGTCCCCTACCCTCCGCAAAAGCCCGAATCAGCTCCGCTTCATACTCTTCAGCTCGCAAACGGCGATAGTTGATCGAAACGTTCGGATGCAGAGTTTCGTAAGCCTTGATGATGTCTCTAAAGGCATCTTCATCGTCGAAAACACGCCAGTAGTTCAAAACAACCGGTGCCCCGCCAGGGCCAACATCACCTCCGCCACCAAAACAACCCGCTCCCATTGAGAGGAGCATGGCGAAGGCAAGGCTGGCACCGAACAGTCGCTTAAAAGACATAACTAGACTTTAAGGGCTTTCAAATAGGCTTTGAGCTCCTTTTTCACTTCAGAATGTTCGAGACCGAGTTCGATCTGAGCAATAATGAACTGCAATTTATTCCCGCAGTCATAGCGCTTGCCCTCAAACCGGCAAGCATACATGGGGCGATGTTCGTCGAGGAAGCTAGCAAAAGCGTCGGCTAAACGAATTTCTCCATCTCTGCCCGGCTCCTGAGTCGCTAACAAACGCATGATGTCCGGCGTAATCACGTAACGGCCAACAACGGCGAGGTTTGAAGGGGCTTCTTCTGGCTTAGGTTTCTCTACGAACTTTTCAACCTGCCAAATGCGATCTTCCACTTTTTGACCGGAAATCACTCCGTAACTGGAAACTTTAGCTTTGGGAACCTGTTGGATGGCCACGATCGGATCGTGATACTTCTCGTAAGCATCAATCAACTGACCGATGGCTGGCTTTTTCCCCGTGATAATGTCGTCACCAAAGAGTACCGCCACCGGTTCGTCGTCTCCTACAAACGGGGCCGCCGCTAAAATGGCATGACCGTCTCCAAGCGGCTTCTGCTGACGCACGAAAGCAAACTTGGCGAGTTTGCCAACGGCCTGGATCTGCTCAAGCTCTTTCTCCTTCTTTTTCTGCTCTAAACGATACTCAAGTTCAAAATTGCGATCAAAATGGTCTTCAATAGCACGCTTACCAAAAGCCGTCACGAAAATGATTTCCTCAATACCCGCAGCCACCGCCTCTTCTACGATGTATTGAATGACGGGTTTATCGACCACGGGCAGCATTTCCTTAGGCTGAGCCTTGGTGGCAGGCAAAAAACGTGTGCCCATTCCGGCCACGGGGATAATGGCTTTGCGAATAGTCTGAGACATAGCTCTGACAGTATAGCAAAGTCTCAATTCGAAGCTAAAAGTTAGTCCAATTTCTGGAGCTCCCAAAGATGATAAAACCGCCCTCGCTGTTTATAGAGCTCCTCAAAGCTCCCCTGCTCGATGAGTTCGCCACCTTCGAGAACGATGATACGGTCCATTTCTTTAATCGTCGTTAAACGATGGGCGATCACCACGGCCGTTACCTGCCTGAAAAAGACGTGAAGCGAGTCACGGATCTTGTCTTCCGATTCTAGATCCAAATGCGAGGTAGCCTCGTCAAGAAACAAGATCTCGGGTCGCTTAAAAACTGCCCGCGCGATACCAACGCGTTGGCGTTCTCCGCCCGATAGTTTGATCCCCTTTTCGCCGATCTCTGTATTGAGACCGTTGGGTAAATGCGTTAAAAATGACGAAACATGGGCCACGTCGAGCGCCTGCTTCAGAGCCTTCTCATTATTTTTCTCGGCGGGGTTGGCGAGAGTGATATTCTCACGCAGTGACAAGTTAAAAACCTCAGTATCTTGGAGCACCACCGTGGCCCGTTCGTAATAGGCTGACTTTTTAATCTTACGCAGAGGTACATCATCAATCAAAATCTCGCCAGAGTAATCCTCGTTTTCTTTCAGAAGTAACTTAAACAGCGTCGATTTACCAGCTCCGGACAAACCCACGATACCAACACGTTCGCCGCGCCGTATATCGAAGGAAATATTTTTTAAAACCTGATCGCCACCATACGAAAAACCTACCTGGCGGAGTGAAATGGTGTTCCAAGTCTTGGGAAAGATTTTCTTAGCATCTTTGCCGTCCCTGTAAACAGGGGTGTCGTAAATCTCCATCATCCGAGCCATGTCGTTTTTAGAAATAACGAAGCCTTCAACTACAACCTCAGCTAACTCCGTAATGGCCTCTAGGATACGACTAAAATAACTGTAGAAAATCAACAGAAAGCCCACTTCATACCAGCCCTGCATAATGCCGTACACGATCCAGGCAATCATGCCTAAACGGAAGACCTCGGAACCCCAACCCGTAATGAGCCCACGAATTTGAAACCACCAGATTCGAGTTTTAACACGAACGAATACCTCGTTGGCCACTCTCTCAAGAGAACGCATCACCGAGGACGTCATAGCGAGCACTTTCACCGTCCGAATGTTGTTGATGCCTTCAAAAATAGCTCCCTGGAGTTCTTCTTTCTGCTTATTAACAAGTTTAGTGGCACGGCTAGCGCGACGGAGCAACAACGTAGAGAAAAAGTAATATAAAAGAGCGAAAATGGCGGTCATGCCGGCCACAAAAGTATCGAACCTGGTCAAAATGAAGAGTACACCGACAAGACTAACTCCGATTTCCAGAAGATTATTAATCCAAATGCGTAACAGCACATTGATCGACTCTGCACCACTATCTATTCGCTTCACCTTGTTGCCGGCGTTTTCCTGTTCGTGCCAAGCCAGATCAAGCTGACTCAAATACTCCATGCCCTGGATCTTGGCATCGAGCGTAGCTCTCTCAGCTACGTGGTTACCGCACATGCGAGCGATATACGCCCCCGCTCGACGAATCGTAATCGCCACCAACATGCCGACGAACAAGATCTGAAATGGTCGGGTTGAGTCCCCCGGTTCCCAGGTCGTCAATAACGTCACCGTCTCCGCCAAGGCGTAGGCCGGGTACAGCCAAACAATGTCTCCCGCTACTCGAGCCAACGTCGCTACGATGAATCGCCCCTTGTACGGTCGGATGAAACGCCAAAGATCACGCAGAAAGGTCCTGGTGGTGTAATTTCTTGGAGATCTCGTTGCTGAATCAATTTGAGACACCGCAAAAGTATAGCAAAGTCTATGAGGCTTGACTTGAGTTCAGCGGATCAACTGATGTCGACTACCCTCAACAAAAACTGCTTCACCGTCAGCAATTTCAATAATCTTGACTTGAGACCTGCGTGGGAAGGCCTCAATTTCCTCGTGAAGCTCAGGTCGATAGTGCGGCCAAATCAATAGATCCGTAAAACCAAAGCTGGTTAAGTCTTTCAGATGAATATTATTTGGATCCCCCGAGCTCCCCCACCCGGCCAGCTCAATATCCGGCCCGGCCATGATGCTACCGGCGCTCACACCTACATAGAGACTTCCGGCTCGCACGGCCTCGCCCACGAATACATCCGCCCCCGTGGCTCTCATTCTCTCTAGGATTGCAAAAGTGTTTCCGCCATAGACGTAAGTGACGTCATAACGGGCTGTAGATACAAAGTGCTCATTTGCGAGATTAAAAATAATAATGTCATTCACCCCAATCTCACGGAGCTCTTGCACCGCCTCGTCGACTGAAGCTTGCTTGACCTCGTCTCCGATGAGAGCGAATAAAATCACAGAACAAGCCTGTGGAGTTTCCGGAAGAGCTGTAACGAAAGCTCGGACCACGGATTGACTATCAAGACCTGACGACGTCAAAAGAAGTTTCATAGAAAATCCTCCTCACGCA
>JBBUCB010000080.1:0-2158 GCA_038058005.1 Patescibacteria group bacterium
CGGGATGATCTCGTCGGTGGGGCCGAGGACGTTGCCGTCCATGTCCACCACCTGGGAAACGATCGCGTTGCCGTCGTAGACGGCGTGGATGGTGATCTGGCCCGTTCCGGGCTCGATCACCGTGCCGCCGCTGTCGGTGCTCGAGTCGAGGCCGTCTCCGTTGTTGGAGCCGTCGCCGGTCGGGCCAGAGCAGGCAGCGAGGGTCAGGGCCGCGAGGGCCAGCAGGGTCTTGGTCGACATGGGTCACCTCACGGCCTAAGCCGTCTTGGTTGGGGTATGCACGTTTCGGTTGTGAAAGAAGAGAGCAGTCTCCCCACTGCTATGTTTGTAAAGTAGCACTATTTTCCTACAAAGTCAACAATATCGTCCTCATAAAAGCACTATCTTTAGCAGAAAAAGTCCGAGAAATGGGCTCATGATGAACGCTCGTTGCACGGCGGTAAGCGGTGGTGTGCTATCCCGCCGTTTGTCGACTGCCGGGAGTACTCCAGTGGAAATCCGGCAAAGAGTGAGGAATAGCAAATCCCGTGCTGGCCGATACCACTAGGCTAGATAGGTACTTAGGTAATAATAGGACCGGCCAGCGTCGGGTTTGCCCGAACGATGCCGGATTTCACCCCGGCAGAAGACAAGAGGCGGCGGCTTTCTTTGGATACTTTCTTTATCCGGAAAAGAAAGTATCTCCCCCGGAAGGGGGCACCGGCCGACAGGCCGAAAACCTACCCCCAACCTAACCCCTCCTAATGTCGGGATGGCAATGTGGTGTACGCCTAAAAAGTTATCCCCCTTCAGCTGCCGGTTATCTCCGACAGGAAAATCTGCTTACCGTACACCTGCAGCGAACAAGATTTTCGTTTGTAGCTAGAGATGTTTTGTTCGTTGCCCAGTGACAGTGGAAATTGTTTTTTATGGTTGTCGGAAGCCACCGACGGGTATTTGGTTTTTTTGATGAGGAACAGCTTGAGCGGCTTTAAGAAACAGCGTGTGATGGTTGCAGAACATTGTTGTTCATCGGTGGCCGCCGAGTTAGCGAGAGTAAAAGAACTGTTGCGCCCGTAAGCTTGCTCAGCTGAACTTTCTTCTCAGAAAGCGCCTGCAAGCAAACGGTGTCATGGTGACTTTCATTCTCTAGAGGTCCAGAATGTTTGGCTGGGGAGTCGGACATTCTGGACGGTGCCTTAAGTCAGCGATTACTTTGCCCATCACTATGTCCAAGCTCGATGTTCCTGTTCAGCGCAAAATGACAGCCCCCTCCTAGCCTCCCCATGGCTGGGGAGGAAGGCCATATGTTAGGGCAAGGGGTGAAGAGTATCCGAGGTGAGGCTTTTAGCACGCCGACCGCCCAACTTATGCGTAAAAATCCTACCTTTACAGAGAAAATCTTTTGGCAGCAAGTTAGAGGCAAGCAGATCAGTGGTTATAAAATTCGTCGTCAACATCCCATTGATAAATATGTTGTTGATTTTTATTGTGCTCGATTTCATCTCATCATTGAGATAGACGGTGATGTTCACCGAATTCCAGAGTGTATGGCGAAAGATACTATTCGTACGGATTACTTTTTTGCTAACGGCTATCAACTCATACGCTTCACAAATAATCAGATTTTAAACGACCTTCCCAAAGTCCTTCTTGCTCTTAAGCAAAGGCTCGTACAGCTTACTCTCGCAGAAGCATCCCTCCCCAGCCATGGGGAGGCTAGGAGGGGCTGACATTTCGGCTTGGTTCGATCCTCCCTCGCAACTTTAACTCCCTATGCGAGGGGAGATTGATCACTTCCGATCAGTTCCTCCGAAGGAGAAGCCATGCGTTTCCTTGTTATGTTCGTCCTGGTCATCTCGTGTGTCTGCTTCTTGTCGGCCTGCTGTGGCCCGAGGTGCGAATTCAACCAGAGCCTGGAGGCTCAGTTCACGGGCGGGGGAGAGGACACCATCATGTCCGAACTCCCGTTCGAGTCGGGCTATTCGGTGCTCTGTTCGCAGGGCACGCAGGACTGGCCCTCGCACAACGCTACTTCCACCAAGTTCGACGTCGATCTCGACACCCCGAACTCCGAGGACGTGCCGGTGTTCGCCCCGGTCAACGGTCGGGCCTACGTGCACGACGACACCCCCGAGTTCGGCTTCGGCATCCACATCAACATCGACCTCGGTGACGG
>JBBUCB010000081.1:0-2067 GCA_038058005.1 Patescibacteria group bacterium
TACGCCGATCTCAGCGACAGACAAGTCGGGATGGGCACCCAGGAGAGCAAAAATTTGCATATTGCTGGTGATCCTAGCAGAGATTCCTGTTTTTGACCAGTCCTGACCTCCTTGCCCCATTGACTTGACGGAAGCGACCGATTCCGTTACTCTTCCGGCACTTATTCTTGTCCATGATCCCGCACCTTTGTGGGGTTGCCCCGCACCTTTCCGACATTTCCTAATGGATAGTCGAAAAGGTGCGGGGCCAAGTCAACACTATGTTGTACGAAATCATGACCATTTTGCCGTCTCAGTATGCTGATACGGAAGTAGATGGTGTTATCGGGACTGTCACCAAGGTGATCGAGAAATCGGGAGCCAAGGTGGAAAAGACCCACTCGTTCGGAAAGATCAAGATGGCCTATCCGATCGAACGTCAGCGTTACGGTACTTACATTCTCTTCTACGTCACGGCGGAAGCCGAAATGATGATGAAGCTCGATAGCGATCTTCGTCTCACTGACGAGATTCTCCGTCACATGTCGATTGCCCGCCCAGAAGGCATGCCAAAGGGTGAGTTCAAGCTCGTTCAGTACACCCCACCTTTGACCACTGAAGGTCGCCGTGCCGGTGAGCGTGAAGAGCGCAGCGATCGCCCAGACCGCGGTCCTCGCACTCAAGCAGCCGATGCTTCTGGCAAGGTCACCACTGAAGAGCTCTCAAACAAGTTGGACCAAATTCTCGATTCAGATATCATGAAGAATATCTAGGTGATTAACCGATACTCTTTATGGCATCTTCCTTAAACCGCGTCACGCTTATCGGCAACCTTACACGTGATCCAGAATTGCGAAAGACCACCGGTGGCCAGTCAGTTGCTTCGTTCACGATTGCCACCAACCGCGCTTACACCAGCTCCGACGGTAAGAAAGTCGAACAGGCTGATTACCATAGCTTGGTAGCCTGGGGACGCCTTGGTGAAGTTTGCGCTCAGTACCTTGTGAAAGGCAAAAAGATTTACGTTGATGGTCGCCTCCAAACCCGTGAGTGGGAAGGGCAGGATGGTCAGAAGCGTTATCGCACCGAGGTGGTTATCGAAAACATGATCATGTTGGATCGCTCAGGACAAACTTCTGGCGCCCCACGTAGCACGGACAGCGCTGACGTAGCCGCCGAAGCTGCCGCCGCCCCGGTCATGAACGATGAACCCTCGCAAGCTCCGGCTGAAGAAATTAAACTTGAAGACATTCCCTTTTAATCCCTATGATGAACAATAAGCCTCCAGCCAAGAGCGAGCGATATTGCTTCTTCTGTGTGAACAAAGATGTAGTCATCGACTACAAGCACACAGATTTGCTCCGCCGCTTCTTGTCCTCTTACGGTAAGATCGTGCCCCGCAAGCGCTCCGGCGTCTGTGCTTCCCACCAACGTCAGGTGGCTAGCGAGATCAAGCGCTCACGTATCATTGGTCTGCTCCCGTTCGTACTCAAATAAGACGCAGCAATCACTAAAAAACATAAGAACGGATAGTATGTCGGGTCATGACGGATAAGTACGGAGGTAAAACTCCATAAGTATCCGTTTTAATCCGTCTCCATCCGTTCTTATGTTATTTAAAGAAGATTTGGTTTTAAGAGCTCAGCTCTGGAACGATGTGCAGACATCGATCCACTCGTTTTTTACGTCGCGGGGTTATTTGAACGTCCAAACGCCACTCATCGTTCGATCTCCCGGCATGGAGCCGAATCTCGACCCAGTTCCCGTTGATGTACGACTGCTCGATGGCGTGAAACATCGCGGCGGCCTGATCACGAGCCCCGAATACTCGATGAAAAAGTTACTCGGGGGAGGGCTCGAAAAGATTTATACGCTCACTCCGGTCTTCCGCAACGTTGAGAAAATGGGGGAGCGTTGGAGTGTTGAGTTCACGATGCTTGAGTGGTACCAGCAGGGGAAAGATTACGAAGCTTGCATGG
The DNA here is from genome assembly GCA_038058005.1 of Patescibacteria group bacterium. Lineage (GTDB taxonomy): Bacteria > Patescibacteriota > Patescibacteriia > UBA9934 > UBA9934 > JAGORL01. The sequence continues at coordinate 1,959 of JBBUCB010000081.1, forward strand.
TCGAGACCGAGGAGCTCGTTAACTCGATTCTTGGCGGCACATCGAGCTGGCCAAGAATTAGCTACGTGAAGGAATTCGAAAAGCATTTTGGTTACCATCCGGCTGATGC
>JBBUCB010000081.1:2167-3515 GCA_038058005.1 Patescibacteria group bacterium
GTAATCAACCTCGATGGCGAACTCTGGGCTGTAGCTAGCTTCCAGCGTGTTTCTCCAGGTAAGGGCAGCTCGTTTGTCCGCACCCGTATCAAGTCTTTATCAAACGGCAAGGTGGTTGAACACAACTTTAAGTCAGCCGAAAACCTGACTTATGAAGATGTTGGCTACAAGAAGATGCAATTCATCTTTGCTGACGACAACACGCTCACTTTCATGGACGGCAACACCTTTGAACAGGTCATGATCGGCCGTGACATGGTGGGTGACGATACCAAGTATCTCAAGGAAGGTTTGGAATGTACGGTGGTTATGCATGACGATAAGGCTATCGCCATGGAGCTTCCACTCAAGATCCAGTACACCGTCAAGCAAACCGACCCAGCTGTGGCCGGTAACACCGCTTCGGGCAACGTCTTGAAGGATGCTCTGACCGATAATGATTTGAATATCCGTGTACCAATTTTCATCAAAGAAGGCGACGAGGTCATGATCAGTTCTGAAACGGGTGACTACGTGGAGCGCGTTGCGAAGTAAATATCCAAACACAAAAGACGAGCTTGAAGGCTCGTCTTTTGTATTCTGACTAAGAAACGGTAATTTTAAGCTTTACATTCAGGCCTTCGGCGAGTTTGTTCAAGAACAAGAGAGTCGGGTTATAGGTACCGGATTCAAATCGGGAAATGGCTGATTGTTTAGTGCCAAGCTTAGTCGCGAGTTGAGCTTGCGATAAGCCTTCCTTAAGGCGTTTTTCAATTAGCAGTTTAATAATCGCAAATTCTGGCTCGAGTGCATCATAGTGCTTACGGACTTCCGGATCTTTCAGTAATCGAGCTTTAAAATCTGTAAAAGATGTCATTTTTTTCATACTTTGTAAGTATAACATATATGTTATAGCAGTTCAAGCTGTCGTTTTCTCCTCAACGCTAGGTGTAATTCTGGGAGTGGGAGTTTATTCTTCGTTTTAATGAAGCCATAAAGAATAACGACCATGTCCTTGTGAAAAGTGTAAAACAACCTTACTTCCCGTGTGCCTCGAATGCGCAGTTCGTAAAGGCCATTGCCGAGTGCCCTACTATGAGGCATGCCGATATTTGGGCCGTGGGCTTCGAGCAATTCCAGGATCCGCAGGGTTTTTGTTTGTGTCGATCGATCAAGTTTTTCTATAAGATACTCTGCGTCTCGGTAATAAAAATATATCTGCACAAATTTTTGGCTTAAAACAATAAACTCCCCAACTCGCGCAGGAGTTAGGGAGAATATTGCGCCACCAGAAGTAATTGTAGAGATACAACCTCACCTAGTTAGATATAAGTTATCGCTGCAAGAGTGTTTCGTCAATCCATTTTTA
>JBBUCB010000082.1:0-2028 GCA_038058005.1 Patescibacteria group bacterium
TTCTGCACCGTTTCTTCCTCGCTTTCGAGCAAATCATTGGTACGTAGCCACTCAACAAATTTCTCCCGGGCTTCCTCGGCTGTAAATCCAGCATATGAACCGGCCTCCGCAGTCATGCGACCATCAGCACCAATAACTTGAACAATGCCAATCGGTTGACTAGCGGCTTTCTGTTTTTCGTACATCGCAAAGTCGATCGCGCTGTGAGCTGGCGTCACACCAAGAGCACCGGTGCCAAACTTTGGATCGACGTTCTCGTCGGCGATGACGCGAATCGACAATGGCTGAGCAGCGCCAACGTCGACGGTAAACGTTTGCCCGACAAACTTCTTGTAACGTTTGTCCGTGGGATGAACCGCGACAGCTGTATCTCCTAACTTTGTTTCCGGTCGCGTAGAAGAAATGTGAATTGGAAAATCCTTTGAGTATTTGAAGGTATACAAAACCGAGGGACGCTCAACCGTCACAATCTCGTCATCAGAACAAGTTGATTGTCCCTTAACCGACCAGTTTACAACCCTATAACCCCGGTAAATCAAGCCGTCGTTGTACATGCGCACAAAGAGCTCTTTGACCGCAGCATTGCGCTCATCATCAAAAGTGTAGGCCAAACGCGACCAATCGCAGCTTGAACCAACTTTCTGGACTTGATTCAAAATTGTCGCCTTCGACTGCTCAGCAAACTTCTTGATTTCATCAACAAGTCCTTCGCGACCAAGTTGACGACGTGGATTAGCAATACCCTTCTCAATCAAGAGCTTCTCGACTTTAGCTTGAGTGGCAATGGCAGCATGGTCGGTGCCCGGAACAAAAAGCACCTTCTTCCCTTGGAGGCGCTGGTAACGCGCCATGGCATCCATGAGTGAATTCTCAAGAGCATGACCCAAATGCAAAACTCCCGTTACGTTCGGCGGAGGCATCATGATCGAGTAAGGGTCGCCAGACAGATTATCGGGGTTAAAGAACCCACTGTCCATCCACAGTTTATACAGAGCATCCTCAACTCCTTGAGGCTCGTACGCTTTGGCCATTTCTGACATAGATAGTGGAAAGTTTAAAGTGAAAAGTGAAAAGTAGCAAGTTCTAATCAGATAAAAGCAAAGGTGGAAAATAGCTTGACGAAGTCTGCACGATAGTTTAATCTTTCTCTAACTGGGCGAGGTTGTATCTCTACAACTTTCCTCTCGGTGGCGCAATATTCTCCCTAACTCCTGCGCGAGTTAGGGGGTTTATTGTTTTTACCCCGGGCCACAAAGGGGCTCGTAGAGGTAATGGCAACCTCGTTCAGTTTGCCACCGAAAGACACGGGTTCGATTCCCGTCGAGTCCACCAAGCTCCAAATCCGTGGCCCGGGACCAAGCAGAGCCGACCATTCCGGTCGGCTTTTGCTTTAAGGTGGTAAAATGTCTTCAGTATGGAGGGAGTAATTATTGTGCTCGGCTCTCAAAATGATGCGCGCGGTCGGTTATCGACCATGGGTCTCAGTCGCGTGAGCAAGGCGCTGGAGGTTTTCCACAAACAACCTAACTATAAACTTTTACTCACCGGACACTTCGGGTGGAATTTTAATCGCACCAAGACACCGCATTCGGAGTACATGAAGCGGTACTTTATCAAACACGGCGTTCCGGCCAAGGGCATTTTGCCAGCGGCCACCAGCACCAATACCATTGAAGATTTAGTCATCGCTAAGAAGATCATCGATAAACACAAACTCAAGAACATTATTTTGATTACTTCGAGTTTTCACATGCCCAGAGCTCGGCTGATCACCCAGAAAGTTTTTGGAAGTAAATACAAAATCCACTTCATTAAGGCCTCGGACGACATTAATCCTGTCTATCGAGCCATACACCTTGTCCACGAGAGCCTCCGTATCGCCCAAATTCGAACCTGCGGACTCAAAATCCCTGCCAAGAGCAGTAAACGTGTCAAAGAACCGGCCTAAGAGGGTCGGTTTTTCGTTAGGAAGTTACCGACACCCAAACTTGACGCAAACGTTACCGCCAGCTAAGTTACCCCCTTAAC
>JBBUCB010000082.1:2128-3397 GCA_038058005.1 Patescibacteria group bacterium
GCTCCCCACGAACAATTCCTGCACGCCGTAAAGCGTTCCGAGCGCCCGTTGTTAGTGCTTCGTGAGTTGGCTCATGCCGACGACTTTGCTGCTGCCTTCGGTCTGGCTGCTGTTCTAAAGAAGCTCGGCAAAACTGCCGACATCGTCTGTGCCGGTGGTCGACCTCCTGAGAATCTCCAATTTTTGAAAGTTGCCCAACCTGTTAAAGGCGATCTCACAAACCTGCGAGCCCTCACCTTGAGTGTCGACGTAAGCAAGGCGAAGGTCGAAGAACTTTCCTACAACGTTTTTGGTGACGAGCTGCGCATTCACGTCACACCGAAGAGCGGTTTCTGGACCGCTGATGATGTTCGCATCGCTACCAGTGCCTACCGTTACGATTTACTAATCATGCTCGGGTCAGCCGACCTCAAGAGCCTCGGTTCCCTCTTCACCCATTACGCCGATTTCATTTACCACACCCCCATCATCAACATCGATCACGGTGCCAGTAACGAACATTACGGCCAGACCAACCTGGTAGATTCCGGTGCGACCTCAGTTAGTGAAGTCGCTCATGATCTGGTTAAGAACATCGACGACAAACTCTTTGATAGCGACATCGCCACCGCTTTCCTGACCGGCATGGTCGCTAAGACCAAGAGCTTCCGCACTCCAAACGTAGCACCGAAGACCTTGTCCGCCGCCAGCTCACTCATGACCATGGGTGCCCGCCGCGATGAAGTGGTCGAGCACCTCTTCCGTACCCGTTCTGTTGAGACCCTGCGTTTGTGGGGCCGAGCCTTGGCCCGCCTCAAGGCCGATCAGAACGCTGGCTTGGTCTGGACCCTTCTCACCCGCCAAGATTTTGCGAATGCCGGTGCTAATGAAGACGCCCTGTCCGATATCGTCAGCGAGCTTGTGACGACCGCCCCAGAAGCTCGTGTTGTAGCGATCTTCTACGAGCATGTCGGTGGCTACGTGGCCGTGCACCTGTTTGCCGAGCGACCTCACGATGCTCTCGTTCTCGGTGCCCCGTTCAAAGCCTCAGGTACCCGTGAACGAGCCCGTCTTGTGCCTGCAGAACGCGATATCGTCGAGGCAGAACGGGCCGTTATCGGTCATTTACGCCGTGTTTTGACCAGCCACGAAGATGAAATCCCGACTTTCAGGGATGTCATGTAAAACCTGGTATTTCCCCACAAAATCGCCTAATTGGCGATTTTGTTTTTGGCTTATAATAAACAAATTATTAGCTTTTTCGATTGACAATCACCGTTTTTTCTGATA
>JBBUCB010000083.1:0-2714 GCA_038058005.1 Patescibacteria group bacterium
CTAAACAATGTGGAGCCGTTGTGACCGTGGAAGAAGCCCAAGCCGCCGCCGGCCTCGGCGGAGCGGTCTGTGAGCTCTTAAGCTCTACCTACCCCGTTCCTATCGAACGTATCGGTCTCGAAGACACCTTTGGCCAATCCGGCACGCCAGACGAGCTCCTGGAGCATTACAAACTCACTTCTCCTTGGATCGTAAAAGCCGCCAAGAAGGCGATAAAAAGAAAATTGGATAAATAACTCAACACCTCACCTTTTCATTAACACAGATTGGTGAGAAGTCGATAACAAATTTTACACAGATGTAAAAACGAGCCTTCACTCAGGCTCGTTTTCCGTTTCCCTATATCTGTGTTAAATCTGTAATTACCGTTTCACTAATCTGTGTAAATTAGTATAGGAGGATTTAGATAAATAATCTTGTTTATTCGCTAAGTATGAGTTACTCGATTTTTTCCACATTCCGATGTAAGATGGCTGCGATCTATGAAACCCTGCGTATCAACAAATACCTAGCCGATCGGGGCATCTGCTCGCGTCGAGAGGCTGACAAGCTGGTGGCTGACGGCCGCGTTACGGTCGATGGCAAGATCGCCGTAATGGGTCAGAAGGTTATCGGGCAAGAAGTTATTGCCGTTGATGGCAGTCAGGTGGCCGCTACCAAGGCTACCCGGGTTTATATTCTCTACAACAAGCCAGTTGGGATTATTTGTTCTACTGACCCAAAAGCTAAGGATAATATCGTTGATGCCGTGGGTTATCCTGAACGTATTTTTAACATTGGCCGTCTCGACGTAGCTTCATCTGGGCTTATTTTGCTTACTAACGATGGCGATATCGTCAACAAGATTTTACGAGCTGAAGGTAAGCACGAAAAAGAGTATATCGTCAGTGTTGATCGCAAAGTTACGCCAGATTTTCTCGATAAAATGCGCAAAGGCGTGGTGATCGACGACGAAAAAACGTTGCCGGCCCGAATTGAACAAGTCTCTGAGTTTACCTTCCGGATTATTCTCGTCGAAGGCCGCAATCGCCAGATCCGCAAAATGTGTGAGGAGCTCGGCTTCACCGTGCAGTCGCTCCAGCGTATTCGCATCATGCATATCGAAATTGGCGGTCTCAAAACCGGCGAATGGCGTCATCTTACGGCCGGCGAAGAGCAGGATTTGATGGCGACACTCGCCTAGTTTATGGAGACCGTCCTTTGGATCATCTTTCTCGTCGTTCTCAGCTCGGCGGCGATCGCTGGCTTCTCGGCCGCTCCTTGGCTCCCTACCAAACCCAGTCAACGTAAGCACTTGCTCGATAACCTTCAGCTCAAAGACGGCCAAACCGTGGTCGATCTCGGCTGTGGCGACGGTTCGATGCTCTTTGCGGTCGCTCGACTCTATCCAAACGTCGTTTGTATTGGCTACGACATCTCACTCCTCCCCCTTTTCATTGCCTGGGTACGGAAATTTCTGTTCTTTCGAGCTTACCGCAACGTCCACATCCGCTTTGGCAACCTCTTTACCCAAAACATTCGTCAAGCAAACGTCGTTTTCATCTTTCTTCTGTCTAAGTGCTACCCCAAGCTCCTAACGACCCTCCCGAAGCAGGTCAGCCCCCAAGCTCAACTCATCGTCGAAGCCTGGCCACTACCAGATATCGAGCCTCGACAAACTCTAAAAGGTGAAAATCTCCTACCTGTATATATCTATTCAGGTGAGGACTTACCCCGGAAACCATAGCAAGGTAGACTGTGAGCACTATGCTCGATCTCCTCTCTATCGGCGCGATTAAACTCGACACTTTCATTGTTCTCCCAGACGCTTCAGTCATGTGCGAGCTGAAGTCGGTTGAATGCAAATTGTGTATTGAATACGGCAAAAAGATCCCGGTAGCCGCTTTTGTAACCCAGATTGCTGGCAGCGCTCCAAACGTGGCCACAGGTCTCGCGAAGATGGGTTTGAAAACGAGTGTTATTAGCTTTATGAGCGATGATCCTGTTTATCATCAGGCCATGGCTTTTCTCAAGCAGCAAAAGGTGGCTTCGAACCTTGTAAAGAAGCAAAAGGGTTTTCATTCAAGCTCGGCCGTGGTTTTGAACTATAAAGGTGAGTCAACTCAGCTCGTTGACCATGTGCCGCACGAGTATCGCCTACCGGCTTCGACACCAGTCTCGAAGTTTATTCATATTTCAGAGCTCGGCGGTGGTTACGAGAAGCTGTATCGCGACGCTATTGACCTTGTAAAAAAGCGCGGCGTGCGTCTGAGTTTCAATCCAGGCTCGATCCAAATTCGTGAACACAAAAAAGCCTTTTCCGATCTCCTAACAGTTACCGAGGTCTTGTTCGTGAACATGGTTGAAGCTCGTCACATCGTAAAAGCCGAGAACGGTGAAGAAATTCGCGGCATCATGCTAAAGCTCAAGGCTCTTGGTCCGCATTACGTGGTGGTGACCGATGGCCAGAACGGTGCCTACGCCTTTGATGGCGAACAACTCGACCATGTACCCATGTTCCCCGGTAAACGTGTTGAAGCCACCGGTGCGGGCGATGCTTTTGTGACCGGCTTCCTTGGAGCCCTCCTCAAGGGCAAAAAGCATGACGAAGCCATACGTTGGGCTTCGGTTGATGCTGCTTCGGTGGTTGGTTCAGTGGGTCCGACCGCTGGCTTGCTCACGCACGGCGAAATTCAAACTCGGCTGAAGGCCAGGAAGTCGTTCAAAGCTCAAGA
>JBBUCB010000084.1:0-2550 GCA_038058005.1 Patescibacteria group bacterium
GTGACTATTTTACAATAGCTCCTTCTGCAATCAGACGCGCGCGCTTCCTAGCTTGACCCCGATTGTACTGACCGATCTCGCCGTTCGACTTCACCACTCGGTGGCAAGGAATAGACTCATCGTAATTACTTTTCATGATACTGCCAACCACTCGGTACGCCCGTGGGCTCCCCGCCATCTCGGCCACTTGCTTGTACGACAGTGTGAAGCCCTCCGGGATCCGAGACACAATCAACAAAACTTTTTCTCGGAATGTCATATGCACTACATTAGCCCGCACATTTGGCTTCCCTCCCCAGGCATGGGGAGGCTAGGAGGGGCAGTCATTTTACTTTCGCTTGACCTTAGCCTTGATTTTAACCTTACTAACCTTGAGCTTGTGCTTCAATTTCAACTTTGCAGCTCGGGCTTCTTTCTTAATCCGCTGATAACGGCCAGTCAAGGCTGCTGAGCCGAGAATATGACTCTTCATGGCCTCCTCTAAGACATGACGAGGTGCGCCTTCGGGAACAGTAAGTAAACAATCGAGCGCAAAAATCGTAAATCGGTATTCGTGTTCGCCGTAACCGGGACACGGACCGCCGTAACCGACTTCACTGAAGTCTGTTTCCCCTTCCAAAGCGTGATCTGGAACACAATCTTCGGCGATTGATCGAACACTCGGGTCGATATTCCAGACTGACCAGTGTAACCAGTTGCCACTTGGGGAGTCTGGATCATCAACAACCAAAGCTAGGCTCTTGGCCTCCTTGGGAACCCCATCAAAACGTAACTCGGGATTAATGTCGTCACCGTCGCAAGTGTAAAGTGAAGGGATTCGATGGCCGTTTGAAAATGCCGGGCTCATGATTCGCATAAGCACAAAACGAGATAGGAGAATGTCCTCATGATACTGTCGTGCGACATGAGCGACAAGAACGTTTACACACAGTGTCAGCGATTTCCTCCACAAGTTTCCCTTGACCAAAGACCTCTTTCACTATCGCGTGCATCTTGCTCAGCATTTTTGAAAAGTTCTTGGTACTTATACGGATTGTCGTAAGTGTACTCATACGCAAAACCGTCGCGGAGCATCTGTTCGCCCACGTCAGTGCCGTCAGCGAGCTTCAGGTACACAAGGGCACGATCGTATTTATCGACCAGACCTTGAGACTCATCATACTCAACCGTCACCTTCTGGTCAGCCAGTAAATCCTTGAGATGCCGAGTGGCCTCTAGCCCGAAACACTGGACTTCTTTGCGGGGGTCGACGGTTTCCGGGGTATCAATCCCAATTAAACGGGCCCGAATTACCTCCCGGCCCACCACCACGTCCACCGTATCGCCATCAATAACCCTGTCGATGGTCCCATCTACAAGAATTTCAGCGAATACCGGCTGCTCTTCCTCTTCGGGCTGCAAAAACAATGATCCTAAGAGAAGCACGAGGATCCCAGCGATGATTTGGAAGACATGTTGATAATCCTTGGCGTCCATATGGAACGAAGGTAGACTGGAAGCAAAGACTTGCCCAGTTGACTTTTCAAGAGCGATTACTCGACCACGAGTACGATCGCCATAGCCAAGGCGCTCCACCAAGTCACAATCGAAATACAAAAGCTGAGGGTAATTGCAGTCTTCCAGGACTTTGGCAAAAGCTCGGTGGCCTTCCCCCTTCGTTCGCGTTCGAGCAAACGCGGGCTTACCCAAAACGTCAGGAACGATCCGTTCACAATCATGATTAGCGAAATGATCCCATGTGCTATCCACATGAGCGTCGACCCGATCATCGAGTAGTACCACGTGCCTCCGAACGTCGCAATAAACAAGCCGAGCCAAATGAGCGGCTTGGTGACCTTATGCGTGCGGATGGTGGCCTCGGTCCAGTACCCGGAACGCTGTCCGAGGAACCCAATAGTTTCGATCACCGTCACGGCGCCTAGACCGATCACGAAACCCGCTATCCACACAAACGCTGCTAGCTCGCTAGTGTTCATATAACTTTTGTATTCGCTCGTGCAGAAGCCCTCCTCCCCAGCCACCTGTCCTGAGGTCGACGAAGGATCGGGAGGGGCGATCATTTGACCTACTTATCTAAAAAGACCGTACCACCAACGCTTCAGTTCTTGCCCAAGTTTCTTTTGCTGTTGCTTATTCCGTACATCAATGTCATGTTCTGCGCTATCTTGATTTTTTTCTCTGTTCACAGCCTTAATCCAGCTATCAATACGTTGCATCTCTTTTTCGATCGTTGAACCGGTATACTCGCCCGAGTGTTTTGTGTTGTCCCCATACGAAGGCTTTTTCTGATCCAGGTGCAGATCAAAGGTCACCTCATGGTGCTCATTTTCAACGTAGAGATGAAAACGGGGGTAAAACTCACTCGTTAGACGAAGTATAAAGCTCTCCTCCCCACTCTGAGGATCTCGAAAATACGAGTATCCGGCCTTACGCAGGACCTCAAGAGCATTTTGTACCTCAGAAACAGGACATGTTCGCTTCATATTGGTGCATGTTATCACGCTTGCATAAAATGTATTTTTACGATATTCTTTTGCGGCGTAAAGTCAA
>JBBUCB010000085.1:0-6563 GCA_038058005.1 Patescibacteria group bacterium
AATATGAATGACACCTTCGGTCCTGGATCCAACCTCCAAAAGCGGCTTATTAATGACCAGGAGAAGCTTAAGGCTACCGTCGAGAGTTTGAAAATGCTCGGAATGAAGGTCGTGTTAACCCAGGGTGTTTACGATCTTATCCACGAGGGTCACGCCGCCTATCTTGAAAAGGCGCGGTCGTATGGGGATATCTTGATCGTCGCCGTTGATTCTGATGAGCTAACAAAAATCCGTAAAGGCCCAAAGCGCCCAATTGTTCCTCAAGCCGAGCGTGTGAACATGCTTTTGCATTTGCGTCATGTCGATCTCGTGACTATCAAAGAAGCTCAGCACGGTCTCGGCGACATCATCGCGCTCGTAAAGCCCGACGTCATGGTCTTCTCATCTTCCACGACTGACGTTACTCCGGATGAGGCCAAAGGCTATGAGCAATACTGTGGCAAGATCGAAATCCTGCCGCCACAAGGTACGACGTCAACAACTGCTCGCGTTCGCAATCTGACGATCGAAGGGGCCGAAACTCTCGCCAAGGAGGTCAGTGAGCTTATCACCAAATTCCTCGATCAAATCAAAGCCAGTTAATATGCTCATCGCCTTTGTCCCGGTTTTACACAAAGGCTATGTTGAGTTGTTCAAAAAGTATCCTGAAGAGCTTGGCATACTCGGCCTTGATGTTATTGCCGATTACACGTCGCTGATCCGCGATCTACGTGTGGTCGATCCGCACGAGCTCAAGCAAGCCATCGAAGGGCTGCGGATCTTCCCTCGCGTACGCGTGCTCTCAAAAGCCGACCTCTCCGTCCTTGGAACCTCGGGAGCTAAAGTGATCATGCCCGACGAAGATGTGTCACGCGACCTCGCGAGTAAACACTTTGGTGATCGAGTGATTTTCGAATCGATCGCTATTCGCAATCGTTGGGACAAAAAATTTGTAAATGAGGAAAATACGATCGCCCCGCATCGGATCATTTCTCGCGAAGCGGCCGATGTCGAGCTCATGAAACTCGCCAACGCTGAGGCCGACAAGAGTGCGGACTGGTGGCGACAGATCGGAGCCTTACTCGTCAAAGACGGTCAGGTGGTTTTTAGTAACTGGAATCGCCATCTCCCGAGCGATTTTCATCTCGCGCAGAATGGCGATCCTCGCTCAAATTTTGATCGTGGCGAACGGCCGGATATTTACACCTCGCTCCACGCCGAAGCCGGCCTCATCGCCCGAGCCGCCCGAGAAGGCCTGTCGCTCGAAGGCACCACGATGTTTGCTACCACTTTCCCCTGCCCCAACTGCGCTCGCCTACTGGCCGTGGCTGGAATCAAAAAAGTGTATTACCAAAAAGGATATTCCCTGCTGGATGCAGAGAATATCCTTAATGTTTACGGGGTTGAAATTGTGCTGGTGCAGTAAACTGCGGTTTTATTGCGAGGGCAAAAATGCACGATCGTGCATTTTTGCCCGGTTTTAGAAAAACTGTTTATCCCACCCGAACACGTAAGCCTTGCTCTGGATCGTAACCACTCGCATCAGGATCCGACTGAACCAAATGAGCGTGCAAGTGAGCCACCGAGGCACCGGTAAAGTGCGTATCGCCAAACCTCATCGTGAGTGCCCCACCGACCATATTCCGGTCGGCGGTTTCTTTTTCGATAATTTCCCGCAACTCGGCCCAAGCTTCGGCAGAAAGCTCGGCGGCGTGCTCGATATGCTCTTCGTGAATGAGGAGGATATGTTGCTTCACGGGCTTGTACGGATACATGTTGTCCGTCACAATCCAGTGCCCGTGTCTACGGATAGGATTCTTGTGAAAATTAGCCAGCTGCTCAGGACAAAACGGGCAGACTTTTTTGTCGGCGATATCTTTGATCACATCGGCGTAGTGGCCACGCTTCGCGTTCTGCTCGTTAACAAATCCGGTCATATCAAGATTTCTCTCCGACAAGATAAAAACAACCGTCTGGGCCAATTTTCACTGCATGAACTTTCTGAGGAGGAAAAAATAACTCATCACCAGGCTTAAGCGTGGAATCCGAACCGTCCATATGAATTACAAGATCCCCACGAATCACAATCAATATCTGATTGGTATCGTGCGTATGATCCGGGAATTCTTCGCCAGCACGATCGTCATACTCGTGGATCACGGTATAGCCATCACGCAGCAAGCGAGTTTTGACGTTTTCGATATCAACCATAGATTTGAGGTTCCCTGCCATCCTGAGTGACGACGAAGGATTAGTAGACCGGCGGCTTTTCAGCCTCGGGACCTAACCCTTCGTAACCTCAGGGTGGCAGAAATGTCTCAGATATTTCACCGCTAGACCCCTTCCTTCACCTCCACTCCGGATGGTAAAAAACTAGATAGCCGTCGGGATCAACATCTTCGGATGCGGATTGTAATCGGTCAGAGTGAAGTGGGTCGGACGGAACTCGAACATGTCTTTCACGGTGGGGTCTAGCGTCACCGTCGGGAAAGCCCTTGGTTCGCGTGCAAGCAGCTCCTTCACGGCATCAAATTGATTGTGGTAAATGTGCGCGTCAGAAAAAGTGTGGACTAATTCCGTCATAGTGTAGCCAATAACCTGAGCGAGCATCATGCCGAAGGCGGCATATTGCACAATATTGGAGACGACACCGATCGGAACATCGGCGCTCCGCTGGAAGTGATGAATAACCACCTCTTTCGTATCTGGGTAGGTGAAGATGTGCATCCAACCGTGGCAAGGTGCTACCACAACTTTACGCACTAAGCCCTCGTGCTGAAGGGCATACTGGGGAATCCAGGGACTGACAAAGTGGGTGCGCAGATACGGACGTTCTTTAATCTGTTGGATGACGTGGGCAATTTGGTTGAATGGCGTGCCTTCAGCGGTAGGAAAAGAGGCCCAGGCTGCACCGTAAGAACCGGGTCCGAGATCGCCTTCTGGCAACCCGAAGTTGTCGCACTTTTCTTTGGTGACCCAACGGTCCCAAAAAACAGCGGGCATACCGTACTTCTTGAGGTCTTCCAGGGTGTGAGCTCCGTTCAAAAAACCGATGTGCTCGCCCAGCGCCCCGGGCATGGTTCGAGCCAAATCACGCTCAGTCATGAGAGGGAAACCGTTTTCGAGCCGATAGCGAATTTGGTGGCCAACTATGCCCCGGGCAGCAATGCCATGGATAGGCATGGTGTCACGCCCCACGTCCATGATCCGCTGCAAAAGCTGACGGTACTGATAGTCCGGCGTACGTTCGGCGTAAGGCTTCATACGGTGTAATGAAGAACAACGGTTTGAGGATTGAGTTGTTTGATTGATTCTAGCTTGAGCTGAATACGTTCGAATCCTTGAGCTAGTGGGACTCCCCCGCCAAACAAAATTGGCTCGATGGTCAGGTAAACATCGGTGACGAGTCCAGCCCGAAGGAACTGACCGTAAATCGAGGCACCGCCTGCCAGGGCCAATTCAGCCACCCCCTCGTGTTCAAGGCGTCGTACCAGCGTTGTGGGCTCTTCGGCAGTGAATTCCACGCCCGGCATGGGTGTCTCCTTGCTCGTATCGCGCGTCATGACGATTAACCGACGTCCCTTGAGGGGTTTATTGATCGTCGCAAAGGTTTTTCTCCCCATAACGACGGTGCCCGCCTCCTTAGTTTTGTCGATAAAAAATCGAGTATCCTCTTTACTCGTCCAATCGAGTGAGGATTGATCAGTTTTCTCGGCGATTTTGCCGTCGGCAGAAATCGCGGCGATAAGCGTGACTTTCATACGAGTGTGATCAGCGAAATTGGTTTAATTGAGGGTGATTCTAGGCGCGGTGAAGAATTTTTGGGGCCCCACAATCCTTCGCCTTCGCTCAGGACAAGCAACGAAGCATCCCAATTAAACCGATTTCGCAAAAAGTGGGGCGTGATGGGCAAGCATGGAGCCCATCACACCCCACCCTTTCTCGATCACGCGAACTGCGATTTCGATGGACCGACTGTGCCACCGGCAACAGAGAGGGTCAACGTGCGATGTGGATAGAAAAGGTGAAAGTTCGAAGATTAAAGATTAAAGTGGCAAATATGCAAATCTCCTTCCGTCGTCTGTCACTCGAGACACCAATCCCTGAATACAAAACACCCGGTGCGTGCGCGTTTGATATTGCAGTGATCGAAGAAAAGACTCTGCAGCCCGGAGAACGCCATCTATTCCCTACAGGTCTCGTGGTAGCAGTACCAAAAGATCATGCTTTGCTGCTTTTTTCACGTTCCAGTAATGCTAAGAAAGGTATCCGACTCTCAAACAGCGTCGGCGTTATCGACCAAGATTACTGTGGTCCGAACGATGAATTAAAATGCGCCTTACACAACTTCGGACACGAAGCCTATACTGTGCAGAAAGGCGAACGTGTCATGCAGGGGTTGATCGTACCAATCGCCCGAGCCACGTTTGTCGAACAAACAGAGGCCTCTGGCCAGGATCGCGGCGGCTTCGGCACCACCGGTTAGGCAATTCTTTGCTATACTTGCCGCATATGGCATCACTCATCAGCGTCGGGCAAGTACTTGACCTCAGTCTTGAACGTTGCCGTAAACATTTCAAAGAACTTTTGGCGATTACGCTCTGGATGGTGGTGGCCTCAATCCCAACAGTAGTCGGTACACTTTTAGCGCCAAGCGGCGGAGACCAAACGCTGACTGGCGGAGACTGGCTGTCTTTTGCCTTCTCATGTGTAGGGACGATTTTAACGATAGTCGTGAGCATCTGGGCGTACGCCACCTTAGTCCTGGCCGTTGCCGAACAAGCCGGTGGCAAGAAAATCAATCTCAAACACACCTATCAACAGGGCTGGAAAATCTTTTTGCCATATTTCCTCCTGAGCCTGCTCGTGGCCGGAATAGTCATTGGTATCGCCCTGATCGCAGCCCCAGGCTTCATACTCTTGATCCTCAGCAGCTCCGCAACCTCTGCCCCAATCCTGGGCGTACTCGGCACGCCTGTCTTCATTATCGGTACCGGCATAGCTCTGTTCTTGCTCGTCAAATACAGCGTGCAGATAGCCTTCGCTCCTTACGTTCTCATTCTAGAAAAGAAGAATCCGATCGAGGCGATCAAGGGAAGTCTGGCACTCGTTCGGGGTCGCTGGTGGGCTACACTGCTCCGTTTTCTGCTCCCAAAACTGATCTACTCACTGGTGATCTTCGTCGTGAACTACCTTGTTTTTGCCGTTATCGAAGTGGTTCTGTCGCTTCTCATTGAGACCTCCACTGTCTTAGTTCTGGCCGTGTATACACTCAGCCTCTTCCTGTCCGTGTTCCTGTCGGCTATAGTCATACCGTTGCTCATTGCTACTGACTATTACCTGTATGACAGCCTCCGCAAAACTCGCTGAGACCGAGCCTGAAGCCACTTCCGTCCGAGCATCGGAAAAGAAGGCGGACGCCCCTAGATTACCGGGCGTTCTTTTCTTACTCAGAGAGGCTTTTCTCATCACCTGGGAGCACCGCATGATCGTTTACGGATACACCGCCTGGCTCCTGTTGCCGATCATCGTCTTTCTCTTCGCTCAAGGCGTTCCGTCGCCGTACGGAAACTATCTGCTGACAGCGGCTAACCTTTTGGGACTCGTCTTAGGGTTATGGGTAACAGCCGCTACCGTTCTGTACGTAGCTTTAACGTTATCCAAAAAGAGCCACGAAAACATTGACTACACCGCCCTTGGAAAACACGCTTGGGAGAAGATCCTCATCCTCTTCGTCATTCAAGTCCTCATGGTCTTCCTGGTACTCTTTGGAGCAATTCTTTTTATCATTCCCGGCATCATTGCCTGGGTCTGGACAGCGTTTGTGATACAGGAAGGCATCTTAAGTCAGAAGGGCGTTTGGGAGACTTTCAAACACAGTCGTGAATTAACCCGAGGCAGGTTCTTTGCCATCTTCGGCAGACTCGTGGTTGCGTACATGGTTTTTGCCACCATTATCTTCACGATCTTCACAGGCTACATTTTTGCCGGACTGCACGGCGCTACGAGCGCGCTCATCCCCACGCTTTCAGCTTGGCCTAGCTGGCTCGAAGTCGGCTTCTCGCTCGTCACCTTGCCACTTACCCCGGTAGTCACCATCTTCCATCTCCTCCTTTACTTTGCCGTTAAAAAGTCGTACTCTGCGGGCAACGTATGAACCTCCAACCTGTCATTGGACTAGAAACCCACGTCCAACTCAAAACCAAAACCAAGATGTTCTGCGGGTGTTCTGCCCACTCAGAAAACGTCGCTCCCAACACGAACGTCTGCCCAGTCTGCATGGGCCACCCGGGAACGCTTCCCCTCCCCAACGAACAAGCTATCCGCTGGGCCGTACTTTTAGGTCTCGCCCTGAATGGTGAGATCACACCCCACTCCAAGTTTGACCGTAAAAACTATTTCTATCCCGATCTCCCGAAGGCCTACCAAATTTCGCAATTCGACCTCCCGATCATGACCGAGGGCGAAGTTGAGCTTGATGATATCCCAGGCGAGGAACCGAAAACCATTCGCCTTGAGCGCATGCATCTTGAAGAAGACGCCGCCAAGAACATCCACGGTGAAGACGGCAAAACCTACGTTGA
>JBBUCB010000086.1:0-13067 GCA_038058005.1 Patescibacteria group bacterium
AAATCTCGAACAGCTCGTCCAAGGTACCATAACCGCCCGGAAAATACACGTAAGCTTGGGCGCTAGCAGCCAGCATGACTTTACGTGTGAAGAAGTAATGAAAAGCGTGGGAACGCGTGACGTAGCCATTGGTTCGTTGCTCGGTCGGTAGCTGGATGTTTAAACCGACCGAGGGAGCTCCTGCTTCAAAGGCGCCTTTGTTAGACGCCTCCATAATACCCGGGCCACCGCCCGTCACCACCGTAAAACCATCTTCACCTAAAAGCTTTCCAAGATCTTCGGCAACCTGGTACCAGTGGCTGCCGGGCTGTAAGCGAGCCGAACCAAAAACCGAAACTTCCCGCTTTGTCGTAGACAAAAACTGGAAGCCCTCAACAAACTCGGCCATGATCCGAAAAATCCTCCAAGTCAGATCAGACATACGCGGAGGACGCTCCCCCGCAATGCACATCGCCTTCTCGTCTGGCGTTAACGGAATCCGTACCTTGTCTTCGGCCCCTGTCCGAGCAGTCTTGCGAGCGCCGGGGTTGGCCTTGAAGATGTCCATAGAAAGACGTTACGGAGGGTATTTTATCACATCCGGAGCGTCTTTGTTGGTTGACCAAACCTAAACGATGTACACGAATCCAAGTTCTTCGACTTTCGCTCGCGACCACACGTAACGACCGTCAACTAAAACCAGTCCCTTCATGGTTGCCTGCAAGGTTTTAAGGTCGAGATCCTGAAATTCTTGCCATTCACACATGAGTGCCACGGCATCGGCGTCTTTAGCAGCTTCAAGGGCGCTCTCAGCAAATTCTAACCCAGCTCGATCTTGAATAACCGCAGGCTTCACCTGAGGATCATAAGCGATGACATTCGCGCCTTCGGCCAAGAGGCGATCGATAAACGTAATGGCTGGAGCGTCACGAACGTCATCGGTCTTGGGTTTAAAGGCTAGACCAAGAATTGCCACACGCTTCCCCGCTACGCCCTCGAGAGCTGCTGCCATTTGATCGTACAAATAAACACGCTGACGATAGTTAGCGTCGTGAGCGGATTGCAAAACGGTCAGTAAGGCTCCCGTACGATTGCCCTCACTCAAAAGCGCTTGAACATCTTTCGGAAAACAACCGCCGCCATAACCAACGCCCGGACGGATTGAGCCGATACGCGGATCAAGACCCATACCTTGCGCTACACCCATCGGATCAGCCCCAACTTGGTTACAGTAGTTAGCGATCTCGTTCATAAAACTAATCCGTGTCGCCAAAAAACTATTCGAGGCTGTCTTGATGACCTCTGCGGTGGCGCAATCACTCGTAAAAATACGAGCACCGTTGGCAGCGATCGGCGCATAAACGCGAGAAACTTTTTTGAGCGTCTCGGGATCGTTGGCGCCAATGACGATGCGAGATGGCGTAAGGGTGTCGCGAATGGCGGTGCTCTCGGCGAGGAATTCGGGGTTAGAAGCTATTGTGAAATGACAGCCCCCTCTAACTCCCCCATGGCTGGGGGAGGAAGCTTCTGCGCTCGCTACTTGCGTAATCCAATCGCGTACCTGCGCAGCGGTGCCAGCTGGGACTGTCGACTTAATCACAAAAACTGCACCGTCGGCGTGAACGTTAGCAAAATCATTCGCGACACCCATGACGGCCTGGAGGTCAGTGACGCCGTTATCATTCGTCGGGGTATTGACGCAACAGAAAACAATTTCAGCCGACTGCATGGCGGCCGCATTGTCGGTGGTAAATTGTAAACGACCCGAAGCCAAAGCTCGGGCCAATAATTCAGAAAGTCCGGGTTCAAAAAAAGGCACCTCCCCGTTATTCAATTTTGCAATGCGCTCGGCGTTGAGGTCAGCACACACCACGGTGTGGCCTATGTCCGCGAAGGCCGCAGCCGTCGTCACCCCCACCCAGCCGGCACCGATGATGGCTAGTTGCATACCTGAGTCATAAATTAGTCATTAGGAATTAGCAGAATTTAGAGAATAGAATTTAGAACAAACGCAAACAACTAATATCTAACCACTAATCTCTGCTAATTCCTAATGACTAATTTAGTACTGAGCGGAAACTTAGAACTTCGCTTCTGCAATGCGATGTCCCGATGGCGCAGTATTGCCATCATTAGGCTCCCGCATGATCACGACGGTTTTGTACAAGCGAGGATCAACAATGCCGGTGGCTGGTCCGGCCGTAAAATTCAGCACCCAACTACCATCAGCTCTTGGAGCCAATTGGCCCATGTCTTTCACGTCTGCCAAACCATCTTTTAGGAACCAAACATGATACGAATCGGCCGACATGTCAAGAGTTGGCAAATAGGCCAAAACAATCATGTCAGCGGAGTTTTTTGTGAGATAACTCTGTACTCGACCCGTGTGTTGTCCATCAAAAGCCGAAACGAGTGGCGCGGACAATTCTTCAGTTTTCAAAATCGCTGTCTCGGTTATCGTTACTGCTGTCGTGGTCGCATCTGCAATTGACCCGTGCTCCTCGCTTCCTCCCCCAGCCATGGGGGAGTTAGAGGGGGCTGTCATTTCACTTTGCGCTGCAAGTGCAGGCGCATCCTCCG
The DNA here is from genome assembly GCA_038058005.1 of Patescibacteria group bacterium. Classification (GTDB taxonomy): domain Bacteria; phylum Patescibacteriota; class Patescibacteriia; order UBA9934; family UBA9934; genus JAGORL01. Next base: position 2,560 of record JBBUCB010000086.1, read on the forward strand.
CATCACCCCGGAACCATTGCATGGCTAGGTAGAACCCCGCACTCCCGACCAGCACCAGAGCAATGCTCGGGAAAAGTTTGCCCATAGACCGGGACAAACGACTGCGTCGGGATTTGCGGTAGTATCTCGTCATAAGTTTCGGAGACTTTTAGCAATTCGTTCGGCGGGATTAAAATCGATGATCGAAGGTAGGATCAAGTCGGCCGTAGGTACTTCGACAACATTTGCGAGTGTCTCGGCAGCAGCCAATTTCATGGCCGAGGTCAATCTGCTCGCACGGGCATCGAGAAGTCCGCGGAAAAGACCCGGGTACACAAGCACGTTGTTCACTTGATTTGGGAAATCTGAGCGACCGGTGGCAATCACAGCTGCACCAGCGGCTTTAGCCTCATCAGGCATGATTTCCGGAGTTGGGTTAGCTAGAGCGAAGACGATCGGCTGTGAAGCCATGCTCTTCACCATGTCTTGCGTTACCAAACCGGGCTTGCTCACGCCAATAAACACATCAGCACCTCGCAAGGCTTCGGCTAGGGTACCGAGAGTGCCTTCCGAGTTGATTCGACGGGCCAGAGAGTCCTTTTCAGGGTTCATTCCCTCGCGGCCGTTAGCGATTATACCACGCGAATCGAGCATTTTCATTTTAGTGACGCCCGCATCGAGCAAAAGGTTAGCAATAGCAATACCTGCGGCCCCTGCTCCGTTGACCACCACCGTCACATCGGCAAAGCTTTTGCCTACAACTTTCAGGGCATTCGTCAAAGCCGCCGTAACCACAATTGCCGTGGCGTGTTGGTCATCGTGCATGACCGGAATGTCGAGTTCTTCAATGAGACGTCGCTCAACCTCAAAACAAACTGGAGCTGCGATATCCTCAAGATGAATTCCACCAAACGTCGGTGCGATCATCTTCACGGCCTGAACAATGTCATCAGCCTTCTGCGATGCGAGCACGATCGGCACTGCGTCGATACCCGAATATTTCTTATACAAAACGGCCTTGCCTTCCATGACCGGCAACCCCGCCATCGGGCCGATATTCCCGAGACCGAGAACTGAAGAACCGTCGCTTACAACAGCGACCGAGTTCCCTTTCATGGTTAACGTATAGGCAAGCTCGGGATCTTTTGCGATCGCCTCGCAAGGCGCCGCTACACCAGGCGTATACGCGATTGCGAGATCGTCTTTGGTTTCCAATGGCATCTTGGAACCAATCGTAAATTTTCCCATGGTCTTAGCATGAGCTTCAACAGACAAAGCGGCGTAATCGGGTTTGTTCATAGAATATTTTTCAAATCGCCATGTAAACAAATAGGATCCATAGCTTCGATCTCGGTGGCGTAGGTTAAGTCTTCAAGACGCGGAATATCGTTTAAGAGAAAAATCTTACGACCGTTCACGTAGGCTTGGCCTATTTCCATCAGTGCGTTGCCTCCAATATAATTTTCAATGCCTTTTTTGGTGTTGTTCACGATCAAGATGGCGTCACTTTCAAGAATATGCCGATAGTGAACACGGATGTAATCATTCTCACGTTTTACCGCCGCCTGCTCCCCGCGCGCGTTACGCTCAAGCTGGTCATCAAGATCGCCGCGTACATATGCCTCGTAATCAGGGTGAATCCAACCGTCATGGCCAAGTGCGCAAAGATCGTTCTTTTTAGCCACCATGTCGTGCATGAAAGCGTTACTCCCGAGAACGTAGATTCTCATACTAAACAATTTTGAGTTCCCTTAGCCACTCATACCACACCGGCTCAATTCCGGGAGCAACCGCCCAAGTGTCTGCATCGATTTCGCCACGGATAAAGGCCTCAGTCTTCAGGGCTAACTGCCGGAGCTCAGCGACCGAATAAAAGCCGGCCTGTTTTGTCTCAGACTCGCTCCTGGCGATCTCGCCGCTAGCCTCCACGGTATAGATCTTCCAATGGTGCCAACTCCCGCCTTCACGGCGACAAGCATTGTCTTTTCTCCCCTCAATCAACAACTCAATTTTGGTTGTGGTTAATCCTACCTCTTCGAGAACTTCCTGTCTTACGGCATCCTCGGGCGACCCGTGGTCATCGATGTGGCCGGCTGGCGGCGCAAAACCGAGAACTCCTTTTTTTCGCTCAATCAGCAAAAGTTTACCGTCTCTCCAAATCAACATTCCGACGCTGGTGTGGTCACACTGAGAAGCCATAAATTTAGAGTTTTTTTATAAGCTCAGCGGGTGTAGTGATGATTTCGCGGAAAAGTACATTGCGACAAAGCTCCTGCGTGTCGGGGCTTAAAGCATAAATTGGCTTATCCATGGCCACGGCACAACCTATTTCCAAGGTTGTACTATTTCCGGAGTAGCCGTCTTTGTTATAGACGTAAACTACATCAGCCATTTTGATTTTGTAGAAATGATCATGCGTCAAACCAAGAGCGATAAATTTCTTGTAATCCTCAGACAACTGTTCCCACTCGTCCTGGCCTGAATGCAGATAAGGTTCGTAAACAACAACACCTAGCTCTTTCAAGAGTTTAGCAAACTCTCGAATCTCAGGCTTGAAACGACGACTGCCACAAATAACTACGGATCTCATAAAATGAGGGCCAAGATTTTACCTCAGGATATTACTCCAAATTCCCAAAAGCCAAAACCCCGCGTGGTGCGGGGCTTGGCCGGTGGCGAAGCGTTGGGGGCCTGGTGGACCCGACGGGAGTCGAACCCGCATTTACCTAGTTGACAAACTGGTTGTGTTACCAATTAGCACTACAGGCCCGTAGCCTCGCCATAAAATAAATACAAACTCCGCCAAAATTGGGGAGTCTGTATTTAGTCAACTAGGTTTGTTGTTACACAACCAGTTGATAATAACTTAGCTAAAATTTCTGCTGGCGTCAAGCCCAGATTATCCACCTTATCCGTGATAAACCTTCTTCGCCTTCTTCAAGTTATTCAAATCGATCTCCTTCACGAACATTTTCTCATGATGATGTCGGAGCTCGGCCACGACCCCAAGCACCGGCATAGCGATCTGTGAATGGCCGATCAAGGTATCGACTGAACCGTTGTCATACTTGGCAGTTCCGGCGGCGTTGCAGTAAATCAGGGCGGCGTTAGTCTCAACAGCACGAGTCAAACACAAAGCGTCGAGCAGCTGTTCTTCTGAACGTTCGTTCTCGCTTCCCATCGCTCCGGCAATTTCACGATACCAGTAGCTCGGGCAATAAATAATTTGAACGCCCTGCTCCTTCAGTCTTTGGAAGATCTCTGGGAACAACATATCCCAGCAAATCACTATCGCCGCTTTACCAAATTGGGTAGCAAAAACTTTAGCCTCAGTTCCTGGCGTCAGGAAAGAAGTTTCGGAATGATACAAATGATTCTTGCGATAGCTACCAAGGACTTCGCCCTTAAAGTCGATGTAATAACTCGTGTTGAAATTCCCCTCCAGAGTTCCTTCCATGACCGAACCGGTCACGATATCGACGCGATGTTTGGCGGCGAGCTCCTGCCATCGCCTCATAACTTCCTGAGTCGTATCGAGCTTGGTGACATCTCCAAAAATTGATCCGGTGATGCAATCTTCCGGAAACACAACCACTTCAGCCCGCTGCGCGGTCGAGTGCACAATAAACTTCTCAATCCGTTCCCAATTCTCCTCAGGATTATTTTGAGCGATCTCAAACTGAATGACGGCGATGTTGAGTTTCATAATCACTGGGAGTCTACTCTTTTGTGCCTAAAAAGCCAAAACCCCGCATTGGCGGGGTCAGGCTGGTGGCAATGGTTGGGCTCTTGGTGGATCTGACGGGACTCGAACCCGTAACTACGCGGTTGACAGACCGGTCGTGTTACCAATTAGCACCACAGACCCAAGTCATTGCCATAAAATAAATACAAACTCCGCCAAATGAATGGGGAGTCTGAATTTAGTCAACCGCGATTGTTTATCACAACCGGTCTGACATTAGCTTACCAAAAAACACGAATCAGTCAAGTTGGTTATTCGCCTATAATTCGTCCACATCCCTCAAAAACGACGCCGGGGCGGGCTTCATCGTGCGTTCCCCATTCGCGTCGAGGACGATGGTTGGTTCGTCATCATTGCCCCAGCCTTGGTGAGCTGGCTTAGGCGAAGGACGAGAATAGTTGGAGCGACCACCTCCGTATGACGGCTGAGCCCAGCTTGGTACAGCGGCGCGAAGGCGGACGGTTTCGATGGCAGCTTTAGGGATTTCGTTTAAGAAGGTTGAGGGCTGGCGAATTTCGACGGTCTCATAGCCGCTCGTAACGGGGTACGTGAAGAAAAGCTTTTTCCGAGCTCGGGTAGAGGCCACGTAGAACAAGCGACGTTCTTCCGACATTTCAGCGTCGGAACCGTACGAGCGTTGATGTGGGAAAGCGCCTTCGGCCAGGTTAATGATAAAGACATTGTCCCATTCCAGACCTTTGGCTTGGTGAATGGTCGACAAGATCACTTTATTTTCGTCACCATTTTGCGATGATTGCTGCTCGGTGTCCATGAGCTTCACGCCAAAATCCCCCGTCAGAGTGACGGCGTCGAGGAAGGGACCGATCTCATCGTACTGTTCGGCGAAGACGCTGAACTGTTCGATATCGTCCAAACGATCGCGATAGTTAGGATACTCGGCTTCCAAATATTCTTTATAGCTCTCAGCACCCGCAAAAGCTCGCAGCGCCGGCGCTGGTCCGTCAGTCGTTAACATCGCCGCTAAGATTTTCGTAGCCCGCTGCCAACCGATCAGTGCTTTGGCACCGATGTTTGGTGTTGAAGCGATAGCGGCCCTAGCATCTTCAAACGAAGCCTCATGAGCCGCGATTTTCGCAGCGGTGGTTAGCCCGAGACCGGGATGAATCTGCAAGGCCCGAATCCAGGCCATGTTGTCTTTCACGTTTCGCAAAATACGCAGGTGAGCGATCGAATCCTTAACGTGAGCACGTTCGAAGAACTTAAGACCGCCGCGATAGTCGTAAGGAATATTCCGTTTCATGAGCTCGAACTCGACCGCCTGGGAATGGAAAGCGGCCCGGAACAACACGGCGATCTCGCGTAACGGCGTACCGTTATTGATGAGCTCAACGATCTGTTCGGCCACGTACTGACCTTCTTGGCGCTGATCGGCAGCAGGCACAACAAGCGGTAACTCGCCCGTCTTTGAAACCGCAACGAGCTCTTTCGAGAACTGTTCCTCGTTGTTCTTAATAACTTCATTGGCGACGTGAAGAATTTCCGGGGTAGATCGATAGTTCGTAACCAAACGAAAAACTTTCGCACCGGTGTAGTGCTCTGGGAAATTCAAAATGTTCTTGATCTCAGCAGCTCGGAAAGAGTAAATGCTCTGAGCATCATCGCCCACGACCAAAAGATTGCGATGCTTGCTCGAAAGCAACTTCACGATCTCGGCTTGGATCAGGTTGGTATCTTGGAACTCGTCGACGATAACGTTCATGAATCGCTCCGACAGCAGTTCGAGAATATCCGGCTCTTCTTTCAAGAGCTTCAAAAGCACAAGCAAGAGATCGTCAAAGTCCATGGAGCGTTGTTCGATCTTGTTACGCTCGTAACGCTTCAAGATCTCGCTGATCTCAAAATTGAAGTCCACGAAAGCCGAATTTTTGCGTTCGATAGCTTCGTCGAGCGGAATTCGAGCATTAGCGGCGTAAGAGGAAATCGATTTCAAAACAGCTGCACTCGGGAAGCGTTTTCCCATGTCATTGACCTTCTGCTCTTTGATGCACAGCTTCATGAGATCGGTCGCATCGTCTTCATCGAGGATCGAAAAACCTGGACCGAAGGCGGTACGGTTTCCGAATTGGCGTAACAAACGATTGGCGATCGAGTGAAAAGTTCCTGACCAAAGTCCTTGCGGATAGGTCTTCAGCAAGACTTCCACGCGCGTGATCATTTCTTTAGCGGCCTTGTTGGTGAACGTCAGCAACAAAATTCGATCTGGCGGGATGCCATGCTCGAGCAACCAGGCTACGCGATACGTCACCGTTCGGGTCTTGCCACTCCCCGCTCCGGCCAACACCAAACACGGTCCATCGCCATTCTGGACCACGGCCGATTGCTCTTCATTCAACTCAGCCTCGTAGTTGATGTTGAGCTTAGGAGCTTGCGGTGCTGACAGGACGAATTCTTTCATAGCGAGGGCAGTTTATCATTCACATCCGGCATTGACAAAGAACTTTTGAATGACTAATCTGTTTATACCAGGTGGCAAACCTAGTGGTAACCAATACCTACAAAAATACAGACTCCCCATAATTTTGGCGGAGTTTGTATTTATTTATGTCGGAATTTAATATGGGCCCGTAGTGGTAATGGTTAACCATGCTATGTTTGCCACCTGGCGATACGGGTTCGAGTCCCGCCTGTCCTGCCACAAAATCCTGCTAGCAATAGCAGGATTTTGTGTGCCTAAATTACTCGTCGGGTTTGATTATTTCGTGAGACGGAAACTATCAAGAATGCCCCGCTGTTCTTCAGAGAGCTTGCTCATACTTTCAACATCAGGAAAAAGAAAACTATATACGCGACCTTTGTAATTTATAACAATCTCATCTACTACGCCCAGACCGCCAATAATTACTTCGTAAGCGTCATAATTATCCAGCACGATCTTTTCTGACCGCTGGTCATTCGCTGACAACACGGTCTCTAAAGTATCACCTGGATTTAAATCTCCGTATCCACTTTGTCTAGAAAAGTCCGCAAGGTTCATGGCGCAATGTACTGACGCATTGGAGCCATAGGATTCAAACAGAATTCCGCTTGCGCGTGCCGCTTCTTCAGCGGCAAAGTCTTCAGGACTAATCAGGGTAAGACTCGTATCGCTCTTGGCCGTCACTATCCAATCGCTCGGATAATCTATTGAAAAATTACATGATCCGCTTGTGAATGTTTCCCAGCCAACAGGAGTTGATACCGACCCTGAACCATCCGAGGCTGACGAGTCGAACTTTGTTAAATATGCAACAAAGACAATTCCACCCAAGAGGAGGATCCCGAGAATGATTAGAATTATCTTTTTTGTTATAGCTGACACAGGCAAATATTATTGATTAGAGTTGAGGAGGAGGTACGTTATTCATATAACGTACCTCCTCACGTGTCTAGTACACGGTAAATGAGCGCACCGTGCTGTAGGGTCCCCATCCGCCGTTGTCGTTGTAGGCGATCCCCCGGACGGCCCAGTAGTACGTCCCGGCAGCGAGCACGGGGCCGTACGAGGTAGCCCGAGAAGCACCGACACCCGTGGGCTCAGCCCCGACCATGTCACCGTCGGGGTTGAAGCATCCCGTAGTCAGAGCTGCATTCGTGCAGATCATGACGTGGGTTCGATAGGTACCGGACCCGTTGGTCCAGAACAACCCGATCGGCAGCGTAAAAGAACTTCCATTCGCAGGGCTCGTAAGCACCGGGGCCTGAGGAGGGGCGACCCAGTTCCTACCAGCGGCACCGAGATAGGTACCGGGCGCAGTGGTGTAGTTTGCACTACAGCCAGCAGGGTAGGTCGTACCAGCGGGTTGAGACACACCGCAGGAGGTCCGTCCCAGATTGGTAGTCGGGTACGTAGTCCCCGGGTACACACCAAAGTGCAGGTGATCTCCCGAGATCGCGGTTCCGTTCGTGTTGTAGTAGCGCCCGATCTGCCCAAGCACCTGCCCGGGCGTGACCATAACCCCAGGCGACACCGTTCCGGTACCGGATCGATACGTCGTGGAATACCGCATGTGGCCGTACAGGGCGATGAACGGGTTTCCGTCATCGTCGTAATACTGCACCATGATCGCCATGTTGCAGGTATTGTTGTAACCGTAATCGTAACCCCAGCCAGAAGTGCAGTTACTGGCAGGATTCTGCGTCCCACTCTGGTAAATCACCGTTCCCGCAGCCAACGCGTAGACGTTGGTACCCTGACTGGCGCCGACGTCGTTACCCGTGTGGCACAGACCAGACCAGTAGTAGGTTCCACAGGCGGCGTAGTTGCCGTTACCCCACGAGGCGATCGAATCGAGGGGGTAGGTGAAACCGTTCGGAGCCACCACCTGGTACAGAGCCTCCATGTCCGGACCCTCGGGAACCCATCCGGACTCTTCCAAGGGAGGAACCTGCTTGGTGCAGCCAAAGATCACGAAGACCGCGAGCAGGACGAACCCCAGAACACGAGACAGAGCGTTCATTTTTAACTCCGGAGGAGACGTACACGGTTCAGCTACGCGCCCCATGCGCAATAACCGAACAGTAGTATATACAAAATTTAGCTAACGTCAAAAGAATAAATTGTACTTGTCTCATAATCTTTTTATCTTTTGAGTACGGTCCCCTAATACCGAAAGCCGCATCAGGTAAGTCCAACTGGCAGAGACAGCAAGAGTTCTAACGTCGCTCACCAGCTCCTGAGCGAAAGCCAAATTCCGACATCAAAGCAAAGACGCCCGGGCGGGCGTCTTTGTGATTGACGATGCTATATAAACAACAAACCCCACGCCGCGAACGACACCGGGCCGCTCTGGGCGGGGTTGGTCGTTCGGCGCGGGGCCGAGTAGTTCAGATGCGGTAGACGATGCCGATGCGGCCACTCGCCACCATCACTCCGTAGTAGCGATCCCGCCACTTGAGGAAGCAGATGGCGGTAACCGGATCGTGCTTGGCCGACTTGATGAGGCCGTCGACGAGCTGGGTGAAGTCCGACACCGGGGTCTGGCCCGGCCGACGAACGCTGACATCCCACTCGCGGAGGAACTGCTGCATCGGGATCACGAACATGTCCATGCCACGTTCGGTCAGCTCCTCGGCCACGTAGCCGTAGCCGGCGGTGGGAGACAGCGTCGTTTTGGAGTACAACTCGCCCCTCGCGAACGCGTTGTACTCGTCGAGCTCTTTGGTAGTCGGCTTCGGATCGAGACGAAAGAAGCACTCGTCGCCGACGATGATCGACAGCAGACCGGAAACAAAAGTCACGATCACCTCGGAACGGCTCCCCAGCCGAAAGGGTTTTGAGGGGAATCCTCGCAACGCGTAAAGCTACCACGAATATCGGCTTTCGTCAAAATGAAAATGACCAAAAAGAGGACGGTCTCCGTTCTAAAAAGACTGCTTTTATTGACAAAATGCTGTTTTTATGCTACTATTAAATGTTGACTCGAAAGCTGAATATACGGCTTTTCGAGCTCAAAGCTCTTTCCTAAGGTGGTGTGTTATGAACTTCGAAACCCGTGAGCTCGAGGGTCTGACCTACGGCCTCGCCACCGGCGAGGACAGCGAGGGCCATCGCGCCGAATGGTACAAGTTCGGAGACGAGGTCTTCGGCCCCTACCGCCCGGCGGCCTACCTCAAGATCATCGATCGCGAGCTCGCCATCTGTGGCCTCAAGCCCGATGGCAGCCCGGCCATCGTCATCAAGGGCCGCGAACGCCCGGTCGATCATCGCTTCGAGTTGATCTGGGCCCTGTCTGGAACCGATGACTTCTGGAGCTGCGCCGCAGGGGCACGGCAGGACATCGGTGGCCAACTCATCGATCGCGACTACGTGATCGTTAACGGAACCGTCTACGGTCCACTGGTGTGTCTCGAGGCATTCGAACACCACCGGCACCAGGTCAAGTTCTACGCCATGTGGTACGGCGACCCGGAAGGCGTCCACCTGAAGTGGACCACCGTCAACCGCTGACCACCGTTTCGGGAACACGCCCGAAACGAGAACGCCCCGAGCACATGCTCGAGGCGTTTTTGATTACTTGAGGTACCTAGCTTTGTTGGCTACATGCTCATCGTGAGTAACGGCGTAGTAAATCTCACCGCTATCAGTTGTCAGGAAGTAGAGATAGTTGTTATTGGCTGGATTCAAAACTGAGTCGATGGCATTCATGCCCGGCGCGCTTATCGGCCCGGGCGGTAAGCCGGGGTACCTGTAAGTGTTATATGGCGAATCGGTGTTATCGCGATCCTCAAGGGAGATAGAAGGATCGTCACCACCCGTAATATAGTTTACCGTCGAGTCTGCCTGCAGAGCCATACCAATTTCCAAACGCTTCAAGAAAATATCGGCTACGTTTTTCATGGTACTCGGCTGACGGACTTCACGTTCAACTATCGACGCAAGCGTGAGAACCTCGTGCATGGTCATGCCGGCGGCGTCACCATTTGGTCGACCGAGATTTTCAACCTGCTCAGCCATATTGTCGAGCATGATCTTGGCAATGCCCTCGGCTCCCATATCCACCGAAAAGCGATAGGTGTCAGGGAACAAGTAGCCTTCCAGGTCAACGTCGTCGGGTTTTTGAGCGGCCACCACAAATTCATGTGACTCAAGTGGCGAGTCCATACCGGTAGCGTTTAGCCACTCTACTTCAGTCACGAGGCCCTTCGCCACCAATGACTCCCCCATCTGCTTTAGGGTAAAGCCTTCAGGAATCGTGATACGAACATCAACCCCTTCCGTAGTCCCGGCGGTGATAATCGCTAAGGTTGTTTTGTAGTCTTCGCCTGGATACAACTGGTATGTTCC
>JBBUCB010000086.1:13167-16199 GCA_038058005.1 Patescibacteria group bacterium
TCGTTCGATAGACCCCTCGTTACCTCGGGGCAGTCGGATTTTTTAATTTAACACTATTAGGTAGCCTGAAGCTATCACAAATCCCAATAACCAGCCAAACATGATGTCGGCAAAATAGTGTACGCCAACTACAATGCGAGAGATACCGATCATGATCGCAAGCGCTATCGCGGCGATGGCGGTTGCAATAGCTGTTTCCTGACTGTGAAAATCCGTGAGCAGTAACAATGCAGTCGCGGCCCCGGAACTTAGCGTGGCATGCGCCGAGGGCGAGGAATAAGTTCGCGGCCAGAGCTTGTAGCCGGTCAGGTGGTCAAAATCAGGACGATCCCGCTTAACGAGTTTCTGCAAAATAATGGCAATAATATACGTCCCAATAAACAACCCGGAAAAATGCCAAAAATCGAGTTGTCCATTTAAAGCAAATCCGAAAGCCCCAAGCACATATATTCCGATACTCCTAGCTGCTATGAATTTCCAAAAGCCATACCTGGAGTGGCCCCAAGTACGGATACGATTGGTTAATGCATGATCCAGCTGAACAAAGTCTTTCATGGGTAACAGTTTACCTTATATACAAAAGAGGGCAACGATTGCTCGTGGCCCTCTGTAAATTCCTACTCAATTTCTGGCTCGGAGCAGAACGTTCTCATCTCTTTGTAGTCCTTCGCATTAAATTCACGGGGGGTAGCTGAGTCTTCGTAGATGGTCACGTTGAAACATTCACGATTCTTCCAAGCCACAGTAAAGCCACCGGCCCCGGCAAAAGCATCGGAACCAAAGTACTGCGAGAAATATTCATCGGCCGCCAAGCTTCCCACTACCTCTTTTTCGCCGGTCAGGAAGTTGTACACGATCACATCGCCAGAGTGGCCAGTGTCCAAATCATCGTATTGCGCCACCGCCATCCGAGTCTGATCAGGCGAAACCGCGGCTGCCGAACGGAAGACAAAGCCGTCGGCTAAATTGATCTGTCTCAACTTGGTGCCATTCAGACTAAGCTCAAACAGTTCGAGATAGGGATTGTCGCACTCAACGCAACCTTGGTGGACATAAACCTTGCCATCGTAACCGATTTGCGGCACCGCAATCAACGTGATGAAGTTCAAGTTCCGGGAACTCTCGAGAACCGTTTTCTCCTCCCCCGTTTCACGATCTACCTGTTTGAGGAACGAGTACGCTCTCCCGTCGTCACCCCAACCATTGTCGGTGTATAGAAATGGTGGGAACGACAGCTCAGTCTGCTCATTAGCTCCATCGGCAGGTGTGTTGACCGACCCTTGTGCAGGAACCTCGTTCACATTATTCGGTTCAGCCCGGACGTAAGTAACGATGACGTAGCCTAAGGCTAAGATCGCCAACACCAAGAAAATACCTAACATGGCCGTGATAAACGGCAAGGCACCGTGACCACGTTCAGGTGCATCGTGCACGGAGACGGGCTGGTTTGGCTGGGTGTTTTCTTCATTCATAGGAATTGGTAATTACCTTTAGCATACCCGATGAACCCGAACTGGTTACAAAAGTTGCTTAGCAAAGACCAGAGCTTCTTCCTTGTCTTTGACTTTACCCTCATCCCGAGCATTTTCAATAGCTTTCAAAATCTCGCCAATGCGGGGGCCGGATTTGAGATCGAACGCCTTCATGAGCTCTCCCCCGCTCACCAAAAACGTTTTGGCTTGGGTCTCGAGGTTGTACTTTTTTAGCGTATCACGAAAGACCTGGCCTTCGGTGTACGGATCAGTCAGAGCATCGGGCACTCCACGACCACGTTTGTCAGCCTCAGTCACGGTCAAAAAGACCTCACAAGATACGCCCGAAAGTCGTCGCAGCAAACGTCGCAAGATATTGGCATACTGTTCCTCGTCGACTTCACCTTTTGTGAGCGACATCCAAAAACGAGTTGTCTTCAGGTGATCTCGGGTAATCTTCACCACCTGGTCAGTCATGTCATTACCAAAGATAAACTTGCCCAAAAACGATCGGGTTGGGATCTCGCCAGCTTCTTCGTGTCCTTTCGAGCGAATACGGCCGTCTTCGATCTTGGTGGTGAGTGCCTTACCATAGTCGTGGCACAACGAGCTAAGCATGACGGTAAGAGCCTGGTCGATGGTGAATCGACCTCCCCCTAACCCCTCCCTTGTTAAGGAGGGGAAGCGAGGTTGGCGAATTAAACGAGCGGCTTGGTCGATAACCATACCGGTATGAATCCAAACATCGCCTTCTGGATGCCACTCCGGTTCCTGGGGAGTCGACATGAGTACCTGCAACTCGGGGTAATACTTTGTCACGATACCCAACTCGCGCATGAGCTCAAGACCTTTCGAGGGTTGCTTGGCCTTCAGCAATAACTTTTTCCATTCATCAGTCACCCGCTCTTTCGAGAGCTCGTCGAGATCACCACGAGCGACCATTTGTTGCATGAGTCGCATGGTCTTCGGCTCGATCACGGCCTCGAGACGAGCTGACAACTGAACACCTCGAAAAACACGGAGAGGGTCTTCTTGAAAAGTTGTCTCATCGACTACCCGCAAAATATCGTTCTTCAAATCGATCAAACCGTCATAAGGATCGTGCACGACGCCAGAAAGCGGATCGAGGGCGATTGCGTTGACAGTGAAGTCACGACGACGTGCTGCTTCACGGAAACTCAAGCTCGGATCACTTTCGATAATAAACCCTTTGTGACCTTGACCGACCTTGGCCTCTTTGCGAGGAATGGCGATATCGAGTTCAAAACCGCCCTCGAGCATGACTTTCAAAACACCAAAAGACTGGCCCACGATATCGACATGTCCAAAAAGTGTATCAACGAGCTCCTTGAGCTTCTCTGGGGCTACGCCGTAAACTTCAACGTCAGCATCTTTGGGATGCTTGCCGAGCATAAGATCGCGAACATAGCCCCCGACAATAACCGCTTGAGGCGTGACAGGGGCAAAAACGTGATCGGGCTCGATAGCCAAAACAGCCTCGGCCAGCTGAGTTACGGCCGTGACAAGAACTTGATCTTGGGCGAGAAATTGCTCGCGCCA
>JBBUCB010000087.1:0-4355 GCA_038058005.1 Patescibacteria group bacterium
AAGGGTTGTTTTGTACTCGATAAGGTCCCAGGGACGCCCCGTCCGCCCTAGGGCGAATGGGTCATCCGATAAGACATTTTCGTGGCGGGACGGACGAGGCTCGAACTCGCAACCTCCGCCGTGACAGGGCGGCGCTCTAACCAGTTGAGCTACCGTCCCTTAGTTTGAATTGGATTTATTTGGGTTGCTTCGTTGTTGCGGGGCCCCGATTTTTCTTCACCGTAGGGTTACCTACGCCTCAGAAAAATCTTCCCCGCGCCTAGAATCAGCCTCAAATAAATCCAATCCAGTAAGGGACTCGTTTTTAACGTCACTCTCGTGAGCCGCCATATAGTAACAAGTTTCTAAAAATCGTGCAAGCCGTCTAGCCTATAAATAATTTGGCGTAAAAATGACAAACCGCCTGTCCCTGCAGTTCCCGTAGGCGTACGGGGAGGGACGAGGCGGAGTGAGTAGGATTTCTCTCCAAAAACAGAGCGAGGCCAGGACGACACGTTGGCTACCTTGAGAGGTAGTTCGTGTCGCCCCGGCCCCTGTGTCAGGACGGGTGATGTCGGTCGATCGCGGCGCTCAGCGCTGGACCACCTTCCGGGGGTTGCCGTTGTCGCCGGCGACCTTCGGGCTCTTCTTGGGCTTGCACGCGTGCGTCGGGCCGGGGCAGCACGCCGCCTCGATGCCGGACCGGAACTTGACCGGCGTGAAGTCCGTGCTCAGGTTCGGCTCCAGGATCTTGGCGGTCATGAACTTCTCGCCGTCGGCGTCGGTGCACAGGATCTTGGACCCCAGGTTGTCGTCGACGGTCTTGCCGACGAGGCAGCGATCGTCGCTCAGCGGCTCGCCGGCCACGGGCTCGTAGGAGTCCTTGATCCGGTCGCCGTTCGCGTCGAGGTCGTACTTCACGCACGTGGCCTTCGGGACGAGGTCGCGGACGCGGTAGATCTCGAAGCCGAGCTGCGAGAGGCTGTTCGGGAGACCGTTGGTCTCGAGTTCCGAGAACTTGCGGACGCGATCGTCCTCGTAGGTCGGGCCGTCGCAGGGCAGGTAGATGCGGTCGTTGTCGACCGGCTCCACCTCCTTCTTCACCGCGTCGGGCGTGGCGGCCGCCTGGACCGTGAGGTGCTCGATCGTCACGGGCGCCTGGACCTCGATGTTCGGCTCGAGGGTGATGTTCGGGTCGAGGGTGACGTTGTTCACGGCCGGCGGGGCCGTGGACAGGTCGACCTGGGCCACGATCGGGCGGTTGGCGGCCTGGTCGCCCAGGGTGGCCAGCTGCCCGATGCTGATGTACACCACGATCGAGAGGACGACAACGCAGAACAGGGCGGTGACCGCCGTGATGACGGCGGCGCGGATGATGTTGTCCAAGTGGACTCCTGTATTGGTGGGCGCGAATGTTTATCTGGATGGACACACTTGTACTTGTTTGGTGATGCGCGGTGCAGCTCGGCACACCGAGCTACCACGTGCTCCACGCGAAGGCGACAGCAACGGCCGTGATGAGCACGATCGTCAGCGCCGTCAGGTAGATCATGACGATCAGCACCTTCGTTCCTCGGGTGTTGATCGTGCGGACGGGACTGTCTGCCCGAGTGACGGAAGTCGGCGGGGTGCCGGTCTCTTCCTTGTCCTCGTACACCAGTGCCGGTTGCGGCTTCTCGTCGTACTCTTGGAGCACTGCCCCCTCCGGCAGCGGCTGGGGCATCAGCCCAGGCGGCGGCGTGGGGGCGTCGAGCGCATCTCTGCGCTCGCTTTCGGCGAGCTTACGCTTCAACCCGGTCGGGGTGTGGAAGCGTTCGTCGATTGGCTCGTCGGGGGGTATTGGTGTCGGCGCACGAGCCCGCCCGCGACCCCCATCCTTGGGGGGAGGGGATTCGGCGGGGCTGTGCTTGCGGTCCGGCTTCGGAATTTCGGTTGGTACTCCGAGGACGGGATCCACCGAGGGCTGACCGACCATCTGGACTGTGCCGTCCTCACTCATGCCCGAGTCGTCTGGATCAAGATCCAGATCGGACGTGGGCGGATCGGTGAGGCCGTTCAGACCCAGATCGGTCAGGTCTTTTCTGCGGAAGCGCCTGAAGCGCATGATCCACCCGACCTGCTCCTGCACGGGGATGTTGGCGGCGAGCTCCTCGGAGAGGGGGTTCTCTTTCCACTCGTCCACGGTTTGCTCGTCATCTAGTTCGAAGAGCGGCGGCTTGGTCACCGCATCGTAGATGCGCTTGAGGAGACCTCGCTTGGTGCGAGGAAGCACCTTGCCCTGGGTGTCTTCGTAACCGGCTTCCCAGTCAGCGAAGGTGCTACCACCCTCGTCCAGCCCCGTTGGGGGGATGGGGACGGCCTCAACCGTCTCCGGCCCCGAGATACGGATCCTTTTGGCGGCAGCTGCTGGCGGGATGCGCCTCAGATCGGGCGGCTCTTCGCCGTCCGAGCCGTTCGGAGGTCCGGGTGGTGGCATGGTGCCTCCGTTTCTGTTGTTTAGTAACGAATTGTGAAGTTACGAAAGTCGTGCTTCCGCAACTTCGCGAAAGGCACGCACTGCTCCGTGGGTTTTACCATGGGCAATGCGACTGGGTAGGGTAACAAAAAATCGCAAAAATGTCAATATACTAATCCTAAAACAAAAAACCGCCAGATAGGCGGTTTTTTGGCTAAGTGCTTAAGCCTTGAGCGAGTCAACGATCTTTCCGAAGATAGCTGGCTGTTTCTCGGCGATTTGGGCCAAAATCTTGCGATCCAGGCTAACATTGGCCTTTTTGAGCATGTTGATGAAGCGAGAGTAGCTCAAGCCGTAATTACGGACAGCGGCGTTGATCTTGAGTGTCCACAGGTTACGGAAGGTACGCTTCTTGGCGCGACGATCGCGGAAAGCGTATTGTCCGGCCTTCAGCATGGCAGGGCGGGCAAGACGAATCTTGCTCTTACGACCCCACTTAAAGCCTTTGACGCGCTTCAAGAGATTCTTGCGGCGCTTTACGTGCTGCGTACCTCGTTTTACTCGTGGCATACCAAATTACTTATTTGTTGTACGGAAGCAACGATTTAATGGTCTTTTGCAAGGTTTTATGCATCTGAAGATCGGTACGCTTGTTGCGGGTTACATTTCCCGATTCGCGAGAATTGAAGTGATCCTGACCAGCTTTACGCTTCAGAACCTTACCGGTGGACGTGATTCGCACACGTTTTGCGGTTGCTTTGTGAGTCTTCATTGCCATAATGACGAGGAAAAAGTCTGCGGAAGTGTAACTGAATCACTCTATATAGTCAAGGACGATGGGGGTATTACGTTTGGCGAGCCAAGATCATGTTCATACGGCCGTCCTGGTTCTTGAGAGGTTGCTCTACCTTAATGGGGTAGTGTTCCTGAAGTTTGGTAACGAACTGATCAAAAACGGCATGGGCGACGTCGGCGTGAGCCTTCTCGCGGCCACGCAGGATCATTTCAGCCTTGACCTTATCTCCTTGTTCGAAGAACTTTTTAGCCTGGGCTACGCGGATATCAAGGTCGCCTACGCCAATACGTGGGGTAAGACGGATGCCTTTAATTTCGACTTCTTTCGATTGAGCGCGCTGTTTACGGGCTTCCTTCTCTTTCTGGTATTTAAATTGACCGTAGTCGCCAAGCTTACATACAGGCGGAACAGCTTTTGGCGACACCTCGATAATGTCGAGACCCCTCTCGGCAGCCAAAGCTATAGCGGCCTCTTTGGTCATAACGCCGAGCGCTACACCTTTTTCATCGATCAACCGAACTTCAGCCGCAAGAATACGCGCATTGGCGTTATATTCGGGAGCTGAGAACTTTGGTTTCTGGAAGCGGCGGTGTCGATGAATGCGCATGGTCGTGGGGTTAGAGACGGCCTGACGGCCGTCTTTACTGTTTAAAGGGTTATGTGCTATGCGCGACGAGCCAGTGGCCGACTGTAAGGAGGCCAAAGCGAGCGACGGACTGACGAAAGTGAAGGCGATCCCGAGGTCCCCGAGGGGAGCCTGAACGGGAGTCAGTCCGGTAAGCGAGCTGGTGGATCTGATGGGATTTGAACCCATGTGCGGACGGACTTTCACTACCGAAGTTTTCCACGTTCATTCACGCTTGATTACGCAACCTGGGTCTAAGCGTGACAAAAATACCAGATTGCGATTCCGTCGCCAGTGTCGCGTACGAAGACGGAGATCGTACACCAAGTTTCCTGATTATGACACTCGAGCCTGCTAGGAGACATTACAGACGGAGCGGGTCAAGCGCTATTAAGCGGTGACCAGAGACAGTGAAGGCATGCGGAAAGCAGCCTTGAACTGTTCGAATACGTTGGCGGGTATTGGATTGCACCACTTGATGACGGACTGCGGTGCCACTC
>JBBUCB010000088.1:0-3678 GCA_038058005.1 Patescibacteria group bacterium
CCAAAGCAAGACAAGTACGCCCAGGCCAAGGAGTGAAAGAAAAATAATCGTCAGGATCATACGGCTTGTTGAGCTTCCATCACTTCGCCGGCCGCCGCCAAAATCTTACTGAACTCGTTAATCTTCAAACTCGCTCCCCCAACTAACAAGCCGTCCACTTCTGGTTCACGCAAGAATTGATAGGCGTTTTTACCATCGACCGAGCCACCGTAAAGCACGGCTACATTATCTCCGCACAGCTTCAGTTCAGAGGCCAGGAAGTCACGAATGAGCTTGTGCATAGCCACCGCCTGAGCCGGTGTGGCCGGATTCCCGCTCCCGATCGCCCAGATGGGCTCGTACGCCACAATCACCTGCTTGCCGCGTGGCAACTTCTGACCAGCAAACGCTAATTTAAGCTGGCGCAACACGTAGGCCTCTGTCTTGCCAGCATCGCGCACCTCTTTCGGTTCCCCCACGCAAAGAATCGGGGTCAGGCTTGAGGCCAACACGGCCGTTAAACGATCGTGCACCATCGTGTCGTCCTCGTGGAAGCGCGTTCGACGCTCAGAGTGCCCAAGAATGGCATACGTACAACCCACGTCCTCCAGCTGCGTAATTCCCTCTTCTCCGGTCAACGCGCCGGCTCGGTCTGGGCCAGCGTTCTGGGCACCAAGCGCAATGTGCGTACGGGTGATGAGCTTTTGGGCTTCAGACAAGGCGGTAAACGACGGACACAACACAATCCCAGGAAACTGCTCTCGTCCCTGCACGGCGCGCAAGACACCCCGAACTAGCGCGATCGATTCGCGCACGCTCAAGTTCATTTTCCAATTTGCGATCACATATTTCATATTGCTTCCCTCCCCAGTTATGGGGAGGCTAGGAGGGGCAGTCACAAGCTAGCGCATCATGTCCTTCGGGAAATGCTTGAGCAGTTCAGCCTCATTCTTGTAAGGGCCAATAGCAGCAATCGACAAGCGACGAAAGTTAACGATCTCCTTGGCTACGCGCTTTACGTCAGCTAACTTCACATTATTGAACTTCTTCAAAAGCTCTTCAGCAGAATCTACCTTACCATGAAATAACTCCTGGCGGGCGTAGAACTCAGACAGATTTGATGAGTCTTCAAGGCGTAAGGTCGTTGAACCCTTAACATTATCCTTCGCCATCTTCAATTCAGCCGGAGTAATACCGTGCTTAGCGATCTTCTTAAGCTCGCTCACAATCACCTTCATGGCCAATGACAAACGACTCGCATCGAGACCGGCACGCACAGTAAGCACGCCCGTCTCTTCGTAAAAATCCACTGTCGAGCGGACGTTGTAACACAGACCACGCTTCTCGCGGACCTCGATGAACAAACGGGAGCTCATGGTGCCACCGAGCACGCTCGCAAGCACGCGAAGGGCGTGGATGTCTTTGTGTGCACGACCAAAAGTGGGGAAACCAAGAGCCACCTGAATCTGCTCGAGTTTCTTTTCCTGGATACGCACGCGAGGCTTGGTCCATTCGCCCTCAATAGTGAAGGGCTCACTCTCAGACACGGTCGGACGGGCTTTCACCTTACCGAAGGTCTTCTCAAGCGTCGCCAGAGCATTCTTAGGAACATTTCCCGCTACCACGATCACCATGTTCTCTGGAACGTAGTAAGCGTCGCGGTACGCCAAGACATCGTTACGCTTCATGTCGATCATCGATTTTGGAGTACCGGCGATGTTACGGCCAAGGGTGTGGGCGTCGAAAATAGCACCCTCGAGTAAATCCTCAAGATGCATGATGGGGTTTTCCTCGTACATCTTGATCTCTTCGATGATCACCTTCTTCTCGCGGGTCATCTCGGCAGCTTCAAACTTAGAATTGAAAAGCATGTCGTGGAGCAAATCGACAGCTACGGGAATTTGCTCAGTGGCGATCTTGACCCAGTAACCCGTCAGATCTTTACCGGTATAGGCATTATACTCAGCGCCGTAACGGTCGAGCTCTTTCGAGATATCGATAGTTTCCGGACGCTTCTTCGTGCCTTTGAACATCAAGTGTTCAATGAAGTGGGAACCTCCCCAAACTTTAAGTGGCTCGTTACGCGATCCGATCTTAAACAGAACCAACAACGTCGCGGCCTGAGTGCCGTTCAGGGGGACAATGTGAACGCGGGCACCATTTTTCAGGGTATGAACTTTTGACATAGGTGGAAGAAAAATGTCTGCCCCTCCTAGCCTCCCCATGGCTGGGGAGGAAGGCGAGAGTCAGATTCAGGATTAACAGCCGAGTTGTTTTGCGAGGTAGTCTTCTAGCTCAGTCAGCGGGATACGCTCTTGTTTCATGCTATCGCGGTCACGAACTGTAACAGCCTTATCTTCAAGTGTCTCAAAGTCCACCGTCACACAGAACGGCGTACCAATTTCATCCTGGCGGCGATAACGTTTTCCAATCGACTGCGTTTCGTCGTAGTCAGTCATCCAGCGCTCGCGCAATTGCTGAGCAAGCTCACCGGCGGGTACTGAGAGCTCGTCTTTCTTTGATAGTGGCAGAACTGCAACCTTAAATGGAGCAAGCTGCTTAGGTAGCTTGAGCACAACACGAACCTCGCCTTCAACCTCCTCTTCTGTATAAGCATCAGTCAATACAGCCAAGAAGGTTCGGCCGACACCCACCGATGACTCGATGATATGCGGCATGTATTTCTCCTTGGTCACCGGATCCGTATAGGTCATGTCGTGACCAGAACCCTTGGAATGCTGTGTCAGGTCGTAATCCCCACGGGCATGGACGCCTTCGAGCTCCTTAAAACCAAATGGGAACTTATATTCTATATCGTAAGCTTCCTTGGCGTAAAAAACCAAGTTCTCGTGTTTATGCCATCGCATGTTCTCAGCCTTGAGGCCAAGATCCAGGTAATACTGCCAACGAGCCTCGCGGAGCTGTTCGTAAGCCACCATCTCATTTTCGGGAGTGGTGAAATACTGCATTTCCATTTGCTCGAATTCTCGAGTACGGAAAATGAACTGACGCGCAGTGATCTCATTACGGAAAGCCTTACCAATCTGAGCGATGCCAAAAGGCAACTTCTTACGAGAAGAAACTTGGACGTTCTCAAAGTTCACGTAGATGCCCTGACAGGTCTCGCCTCGCAAGTAAACTGGCTCTTTACTCCAGTCGCCCGTAAAGTTTCCCAAATTAGATTTAACCAAGAGGTTGAAACTTTTAGCTGGTGTAAAATCACTGTTTCCACATTTTGGACAGTGAATCTTTTTCATGTTCTCCGTAAACAGTGTATTGATCTGTTCCTCAGTCATCTTCTCGTCAGCGACAACACCAATGTCTTCCAATAAGTGATCTACACGAGAACGCGTGTGACAACTCTTACATTCAGTCAACGGATCAGAAAAACCACCAACGTGTCCGCTGGCTTCCCAAACTTTGGGATGCATGAAAATCGCCGAATCCAATCCAACAATGTCATCGCGTTTCTGAACCATGGCCTTCCACCAGGCGCGTTTAATATTGTTTGCAAGCTCAACTCCGAGCTGGCCGTAATCATAAACGGCGGCAAAGCCTCCGTAAATTTCTGAGCTAGGGAATACGAAGCCGCGCGTCTTACAGTGGTTAACGATCTTCTCCATGGAAACGTCCATACCGTAATTTGATGCGAAGACGGCCTGGCTGGCCGTCGTTCAGGGTTAAACCGTCATGATCTCT
>JBBUCB010000089.1:0-5837 GCA_038058005.1 Patescibacteria group bacterium
ATATCGTAGATCGAGCTCACGTCCGGCGCCGAGATAATGTGCTCTGGTGGCACCTGACAGAACTGAGCGATCTTTTCTTTGCGAGGCTTGTCCATCGCCTGCTCAGAGCGGCCAATAACAAAATCCGGCAGGATACCCGCGCTATTCAAGGTGCGCACGGCATACTGCGTCGGCTTGGTCTTCATCTCCCCCACTGAGGGCGGCACTGGCAAGTAACTAACCAGGGCGAACTTCACATTCTTGCCGTGTTTCACCTGCATCATGCGTCCGGCTTCGAGGAACAAAATGTTTTGATACTCGCCGACAGTTCCACCAACCTCGATGAGGGTGATATCGGCCTTGGCTGCCTTGGCAGCGGCTTCGATGCGGCGAATAACTTCCTCGGGCACATGCGGCACTACCTCAACGCATTTACCGCCGTACTCAAGATTACGTTCCTTTTCGATCACCGACTGGTAAACACGACCCGTGGTCATGTAATTGATCTTGGTAATGTCGACGTCGAGATAGCGTTCGTAGGTACCAATATCCTGATCAGTCTCATCGCCATCGATAGTCACAAACACTTCGCCGTGCTCAACCGGATTCATCGTACCAGCGTCCACGTTGACGTAAGGGTCGATCTTAATGGCTGTCACCTTATATCCCTTCGCTTTGAGCGTTAAGCCGAGCGCGGCTGTCGACGTACCCTTGCCGACTCCGCTCATCACGCCCCCTACCACGAACAGGAAATGGTGCCGCATAGATCAAGTTTACGTTTCTACGCACTAGGTTCTACCATGACTCGCACTGTCGCTTCAAATCCAGAGTCAAAAGAGATGGGGACATCTTGGGGACCGAGCATAGTTATCGGCTCCATTTTGATAGCGCTCTTGGGGATCTTATAATCGAGTTCCTTGAGCGCTGCTCGAACTTCGGTGGCAGTGATTGGAGCTACCATTTTGCCCTTTTTCATCGGCGCCTGGACAACCACCTCCATGCCGTCGATCTCGCTGGCGAGTTCTTGCTCAGGTGAAATGGCCTCTGGTTTTACTGATTTTAAACGTTTAACCTCCTCTTTATCGGTCGCCACCGAGCTTGCAACCTTAACGGCCAAGTGCTGAGGAAACAAAAAATTCACAGCGTATCCGTCCGGTACATCGACCGTGGCGCCTTTAGGACCAAGTGAATTTATGTCCTCGAGGAGGGAGACATGCATACCCGCAAAGCCTTCTTGATGATGCCTATCATATCCCGATAACTGGAGCGCTTGAGAAGTTCAGCTGCCGGCACCCAAGCCACGGCTCGGATATTCTCACCGCCCTTCACGGGCTTAGGACGCGTTAAATCGGACTCGGCGGGCGCTTCAAACAAAAAGTAATGAATATACTTATGAATAAGTTTACCCTTGTGGACAAAGCGGTCTCGGAACCAGATATCGATACTTTCCAAACGACAAACGTATCGCAAGCCTGTCAGGCCCATTTCTTCCCGAATCTCTCGGATAGCTCCGTCGCGATACTTCTCGCCCTCCTGAACGTGGCCCTTTGGAAAGGCCCACTTGCCATACGAATCAACGACCATCGCAAACACAATACCTTCTTTGGTACGCTTAAAAACCAGGCCCCCGCATGAGACCTCGGTACGGTGTCGCTCGCGCTCGCCTTTATTGCGTCGCGAGGAAATCGACCGCCGCTTCAAGTTGGGGATCGGTGTCGGCATGTGCTTCGTCCAATGAATAAACAACCACTTGATCCGGAACAATACCTTCTTTATCGATCGATCGACCAAGTGGAGTCAACCAACGAGCTACCGTAATCTTGACCGCGCTACCATCAGGCAGCTCGTGATATTCCTGGACCGAACCTTTACCAAAGGTTTGCTCACCAAGAACTGTCGCTTTATTGTAATCCTGAAGTGCTCCAGCCAAAATTTCTGAGGCCGAAGCCGAACCACCGTTTACCAAAACTACAGTCTGAGTCTCAGCCAGGAGAGGTACTCCCCGGCCCTTCAGATCAGTTTTGTCCTCACCGGTATCCTCAATTACCACTACCTTATCACCAACCCAGTAACCCGCCAAGATGATTGAGGCATCAAGCAATCCGCCCGGGTTATTCCGGAGGTCGACAATCAACTCCTCAGAACCCTTATCCTGAACGAATTGCACGGCCTCAGCGAACAAACGAGGGGTTTCGTCATTGAAAATGTTAATACTTATGACAGCGATGTCGTCATCCCGGACTTCCCAACTCACACTGTCGATCTTGATTTCGTCGCGTACAATCTGAACATCGAAAGCATCCTGGCCGGTCCGACCGAGTTTCAAGGTCACGGTTGTGCCCTTTTCACCCCGAATCTTATTCACAGCCTCATTCACCGACATGCCAGCTGTATCTACCTCGTCGATCATCAAAATTCGATCTTCTGGTCGCAAATCAGCACGTGCAGCTGGCGTATTCTTAATCGGCGAAACAACGACAACGTTGGCGTTGTCGTCAAGACCAATCTCAGCCCCAATGCCGAAGAAGGTCCCATCAAGCTGCTGATTAAATTCGTCCGCAAGTTTGGGTGTGAAGAAGGTTGAATACGGATCCTCGAGACCCCAAACCAGGCCCTGGAGAGCACCATAAAAGAGATCCTTATCTTCTGCCGGACTATCGACATACTCGCTCTTGACCAGGCTCCAGACGTCCCAGAACATATTAAAACTCACATCATCATCAAGCCACTCCGGAGACGGACCATTTACGCCTTCAACAGCGCCAACGGCGGTTTGGTTAGGTGATAAATTGCCCGGAGCTTCACCTAGGGTATAGCCAAAAACGAAAAAGAAGGCTGCAAAGCCTGCGTAAAATAAGACTTTAAGCGGAGTCGACAGCGGCGAGCGGGGTTCAGGAGAACTTAACATATGCAAGGATTGTAGCATGTTGGCCGAAGGCTGAAAAATCTGCTATGGTAGCCCACATGCATATCACGTTACGTCGATTTCTTTTCGCTTTTTTCGCTCTAGCTTTTGTAATAGCTGCCCCGCTCGTAGTACTTTACACGGCTGGATATCGGTTGAATATTTCTAACCGTAGCCTGCAACAAACGGGCGTTTTAGCCATTACCACTTTTCCTCGGGGCGCAAACATCATTCTGAACGGTCAAAGCTTAGCGCAGAAGACTCCCTACGTCGTCCAGCGCATCATGCCCAACACCCACGATGTAGAGCTCAATAAGAAAGGCTATCACGAATGGAGCCAACGCGTCCGCGTCGAAGAGGGAAAAACGGCGTATATTAGTGCGCGTTTATTTGCGAAGAGTGAACCCGTAATCCTCGGAGCTGACGATTCAGCCCTAGCACTGCGCTCCCGAGATACCGTGAACCTTATAACCGTAGAAAATACGAGTGTCAACTTTTTCAACAACGGGGCCAACGTCGAGGTACGTGCAGGTTCGGGCACTTCGAATCAGCTCATCGCCCTGTTGCCGCTTGGCGACTATCGTCTCCTGGAAGAAGATCCTGAATATATCCTTATCGTTGAGAACCGCAACGTCGCCTTCATTGTCGCTCGTCAGGGCGGAGAAGTCGTAGAACTTCCTAAGCGCCTAACGGCCTTTGACTGGCTAGCCAACGAAGACTTGTTGATTTGGACTGACGGCTCGGAAGTCAACACCTACGACGCCGTCACAGGCGAAGACACGTTTATCACTCGCGACGGTCAGTCAATTATCGATGTTGCCTGGCATCCTGAGGCCGATAGTTTTTTCGTTGCGACAGCTACCACGCTTTCAGCCTACGATCGCTCGGTCCACGAAACACGGGAGGTCGTCACGCTTCTTACAAACGCATCCCTAGTCGATATTTGGCTAAACGCTTCAGGTAAAAATCTTTACTACCTCGACAGTCTGCCGATCGAAACCGATTCCGAGCCAACGTTTGTACACGAACTTACCTTAACTTTGTAAAAAGTCCTTGAGAGCTTCGAGACGAGATCGCAGCGGAGGAAATTTGCTATTCAGAAGCGCTGCGAAGCGTGGTCGAGCGGCTGGTTTAGGGAAATCTTTTGAACTTACTGGCTTGCGTGGCGTGGTGACATTTTTGAGATTAAAAAACTCCTCAGCAAACTGGTACCAGGTCACGCCCGGACCAGAGTTTACCAAATGGTAAATACCTGGCTCGAAGTCGCCACTGACAAGCTCATAAATACCGCTCGAGAGATCGAGAGTATAGGTTGGACAGCCAACCTCCTCGTCGACAATCGATAACTCTGGCTTACTGGCTGCTAGGCGCAACATCAGATTAACAAAACTTTCTTTGGCTTCGGCAGAGCTTCCGGGTCGCCCGAAGAGTTTAGAGGTGCGTACGATGTAAAACTTGCCTCCCGCCTGCTCGACGAGCTCCTCACCGGAGACTTTTGTTTGTCCGTACTTAGAGATCGGGCGTCGTTCATCATGTTCGACGTACCCCTCAGGGTTCTCGCCTGGAAAAACATAATCCGTGCTGAGATGCACGAATACAGCCTCATGGTCGCGGGCGGCCTCAGCTAAATAGCCGGGTCCGAGTGCATTGATCGCATACGCCGTAGCGTAGACATCGTCGCTCTCCACTTTATCGACCAAATTGTAAGCGGCACAATTAATAATTACGTCAGGCTTAAGCTCGCTAACAAGTTTCATGACGGCTTCACGGTCAGTAATATCGAGACCTTCGCGATCAAGAGCGACCACCTCATGCCCCTGAGCTCGAAAAACCTCGGCCACATCCTGGCCTAGGGCTCCTTTGCTGCCCGTTATCAAAACTTTCATAAGGTCGAGCCACCCTGAGGTTACGAAGAGCCTGTCCTGAGCGAAGGCGAAGGAGTTAGGTCCCGAGACTGATAAGGCCTCTGGCTGCTAATTCTTCGCCGTCGCTCAGAATGGTAAATTAAGGTCCTTTAGTTGCGGCGCAGCTTGATCGCGAGTCGACAAGATTGGCTCGCCCTCAAGTGGCCACAGAATGTTCAGCTCTGGATCGTTCCAGGCTATGTTGGCGTCGCCCGCTTTATCGAAGGTATTGGTGCTCTTGTACAGAACCTCACTATTTTCCAGAGCGTAAAAACCGTGACCGAAACCTTCGGGGATCCAGAGCATCTTGCTATTCAAGGCCGATAACTCAAGCCCAAATGATTGCTTATACGTTGGCGAGTTTTTACGCAGGTCAACCGCAACATCCCAAACCTTGCCACGTGTGCAACGGACGAGCTTACCCATGGGTTTAGGCGGCAGCTGAAAATGGATACCACGCAAAGCGCCCTTCACCGAGCTTGAATGGTTATCCTGACGGAACTCTGTTGGCAAACCAAGAGCAGCAAATTTATCGGCATTAAAAACCTCCATGAAAAAACCACGGTCATCGCCAAAAATCTGCGGGGTCACAATCAGAACTCCTTCAATGGGTGTTTTTTCGATGTTCATAGAGCTTCCCTCTCCCGACTCCCTCACCCTAGGTGCGGAAGGCTGGTGAGGACTATAATACTCTTCCAAATTGCAGTTTAAACCATTCACGATACGCTGAGCTTTGACGAATTGGTCGCCACCAGGCTTCGTTCTTGCGATACCACTGCACCATATCGCGCAAACCCTCCTCAAAGGTCTGGCTCGGCTGCCAAGCCAGGTCACGATTGATCTTAGTGTAATCAATAGCGTAACGACGATCTTGGCCCGGACGATCCTTCTGGTACTCCAACATATTCTCCGTCAGCCCCATGACGTTTAACAAGGCCTTGGCGGTGTCGAGAACGCTGTACTCGGAATTGCCGCCCATCATGTACGTCTCGCCGTTTTTGCCTTTCTCAATAATCGAGATGCCCCCCTGAGCATGATCGTGCGCATGA
>JBBUCB010000090.1:0-26611 GCA_038058005.1 Patescibacteria group bacterium
CTCCGAGTACTGGGTTACGTTCATTCGTATCTATTTCGGAAGCAGTCGCCCTGTTTGGTACACCCTGCTCATACAAGAGTCGATGCGCTTTCTTCATGCGAGCCGAGAAATCCGCCTTCTGTTGGTCTTCACTTAGTATGTCAACACCCAATATAGGATTTTTTCGTTCATTCATACGATGAATTACGTAATAAGCTTATCCTAAGTATACGACTATCAGGGTACCGAAACAATAACGATATCGTCAGTTAGCACCCCGACCCATCCGCCTCAAAATCGACCTCGCCAGAATACCCGAATACCCCTTACAAAACCTCGAAGGCGGTGGTTCTAGACTCCAGTGGCCCGCCATAAAAAACCTTCACTTCGGTGAGGGTCTTTTATGTTGCAGGGGCCGGAAGCAGGCCAACTGCTTGGCCTGCGACGAGGCGAGAACGCCGTAGTCCTTCGCCTTCGCTCAGGATAAAGTCCCGAGGCGGTAGCTAGGCCTTGGGGAGTGACGACGACCCAAGAGCCGAAGCCGAGCCTCGTCCGTCCCGACATGAAATGGAATCTCCACAAAGTACAGTCACGGATATACTAAGGGTGAACATCAGATGAGCTGCTATAATTAAACTCAACAGCCCGTATTACGGGTCATAACTCATTCGTATGACGACACCTTCCACGTCCCACGCGCTACGGGTCGGCGGTTTTTTTATTCTGCTTTATATCATCTGCCTCGTTTGGCCGATGATCTATCCATACGGCACCGATGTGCTCGCGTACCATCTTCTCTCATTAAAATTCTTGTTTCCCGGATTTCAGGGATTTGCCGTCGGCAGCATTATTTGGGGCGGGGTATTGAGCTTCACGTATGGCTTTATTGGCTCGTTGGTTTTCCACGGCTTACACAAAGACTGTTGCAACGGGAAAAAATAAGCCAGCATTCTTTATGCGTATATTTCTCGCCGCAACCTTTGCCGTATTGTCACTTACCGTGTTCACAAATTCCGCTCACGCCCAGATGATGGGCGGCTATACGGTCACCGACGACGGCCATACTGCCAGCGAGGAAGCCGAGGGAAAAGTGATCGTTGGAAACCTTGCCAACGGCAGCGTGACCTGCGCGACCTTAACCACGGACGACTTCGAACGCGTGGGCGAGTATTACATGGGACTCATGGTCGGTGACACTCATGTTTACATGAACGCCATGATGACACGCCAGCTTGGCGAGTCCGGTGAGGAACAGATGCACGTCCTAATGGGACAGCGCCTTTCAGGATGCGACCCAACTGCCGGCGATACCGACGACGCTTGGGAATCGTCTTGGTTCCCGATGATGAGCATGATGAACGGCATCTCGGGAGGTTCGTGGGGTTCCGGCATGATGTCCGGCTTTTCCACATCCGGATGGAACGCCTTTTCGATCATGACCATGGGGCTGTTCTGGCTGGTTGGGATCCTTGCACTCATTGTCCTCATCCGTTCGCTCACGAATTCGGGCAAGGACTCCAAGGGGAAATAGATTCTTTCGTGCTCACAAGCTATTCCCTCACGGTGAACGGCATCATCATCCCCGCCTCGAGATGTTCTGCGATGTGGCAGTGTGCCATCCATTCACCCGGATTTGTTACGTCAAGAAGGATATCGACCGATTCGCCTGTTGGTATAAGGACGGTATCTTTCCACACGAGATTGGTTTCCTCGAGGCCATTTTTAGCGATAACCAGGAACCGTTGTCCGTGAAAATGAATGGGATGCTGCATCGGGTGCGGAGAATTTTCGTCGTTAACGATACGAATTTTTACTTTGTCGCCGACGGCGAATTGCCAATCGATATCCTCATTTTCGCGCTTTGTCTGTTCGTCGATCATCTTCCAGTCGACCATCGAACTATCTGCCATAGCGTTCATCATGCCTGACGTGTCTTCCCATTCGATACCGTCTTCTGATCCGCCCATCATCATGCCTCCGTGCATCGTGGAACCATCGCCCATCATGTGCGATCCATCCTGCATCATGGCATTCATCTCTGCGCCCATATCAACAGAAAGACGGAGGGTCTTATCGATTGGCCCACTAAAGAATGGACGCAGTGCATCGATCTCATCGATGACAGCTTCGTGCTCACGAAGCTTAGCAAATTCAGTCGCATATGAGGGCTTAGCCATCTCCCCGCTGACCAAGACTGTTCCAAGTACGGTGTTGCGTTCAGGAGTCTGATTCTCAAGGGTATAACGTCCCGCTGCTTCGAACATAACCTCAACAACCGCACGCTCTGACGGTGCAATGGTGACAGCCTCCTGCCACGTTTCGCGCTCGTAAGCACCGCTATCCGATCCGACGAGTTTCAACTTTACTCCCGGGATTGCAAAGCGGAAGGGTCGGACATTGGCCGCATTCGTGATGAATAATCGCAAGGTTTCTCCAGGTTGCGCCTTCAGCGAGTAGTTCGACTCGCCGTTGATAAACATGACGTTGCCATAACGCCCCATGAGTGCAAAGTTTGCGTTTTCACTGCCGTGCGGCACCATCGCTCCATTACTATCGACCAAGATATCGTCGAGAAAGAGTGGTACCTCTCGATTGACTTCAGACCAGTATCCCTCATCACTCGGTACAACAAGATAATTGCCATAAAGTCCAAGGTCCTGGGCAAGATCCTCACGCACATGCGGGTGATACCAATACAGGCCCGCGTCCGGGAACGTCAGCGTATAGGTAAATTCACCACCCGGCGGAATGGCCTCCTGTACGAGGTGCGTGCCGTCAGAGGCGTTGTCTAGGCGAAGGCCGTGCGAATGCAACATCGTTTCAATGTCGGTGTCGTTTTTTAAGCGTAGGGTGATTTCAGATCCCTGAGAAACTTTGAGCATTGGACCCGGAACTGAACCGTTATACGCCAACATGGCGTAGTCACGATCGCCAATGCGCATCTTCACATAGCTTGCCGTCATTTCGTAAGTATCGCCGTCCTTGAGTTCAACTGTTTGGGTTTCGACCGCACCTGGCAATGAAGCGATGTCAATTTCACGTGGCTGGTTTATCAATCGACCAGCAAAAAAGGCGCCCGCGAGTATGGCGAACAGCCCAATGACCGCAAATGCATATGAGAAGTTTGTCTTCATAAGCTTACTGACCATGGCGCATACCGGGCATAGCCGTTCCGTCGTCCATCATGTGCGTTGGCTGGACTGCGGTGTTGGCCGGAGTGGCGGATGAGGCACCGAACTTATACATAACGGCAATAAGCACAATCACACCAACGCATACCAGGAAGATCTTCAGCCCGTTTTTTTCTTGTTGCATAGCAAAAAAGAGAAATGGAAAGAATAAACCAGCTTCTTTCAAAAGCTATGCAGCACGTGTGGCGACAAGATACGGTAAGAACACATCTTTAGACGAAAACGGTAGCGACTTTGCCCAAACCCAACGCAAGCGTCTGTCTCTGGCAGTAAGTGCCAGGGGTTTGAGACGATCTATTTTTCGTGGCAAGAAAATGGTGAAAATCGAAATAAGAACGGCCATTACACCCAGAGGGCTTGTCGGTAAAGCGGCCTCGTCGAAGACGGTAATGTGTTCCGGTAGGGCGTTTTTTAGCTCGTGTTGTTCGGAGCAACACTGATTAGGCTCTTGGGAGCTGATCGAACTGTAGTCTATTGGATGACAGGCGGTTGAAAGCACGAAAGCCGCAAAGCTCAGTAACAAAAAGACCGAGAAGACTCGGATAGACAGGGCTTTTCCCAAAAATAATCGAAAAATACGTCTGAACATGGTCAAAGTATAGCAATGGCACGAAAAATAGCCAGACAAGAGTCTAGCGAGATGCAGAATATCTCGCTCTACGCACATACAGGATTGCGTAGACCAACATGAATCCAAAGGAGATCAATGATACGAACAAACCGAATTGTGTACTAGACCTATTGATGAGGAGGCCGGGATTAAGGTGAGGAAACGAATGAAACAGAATGAAAAACATTCCCAGTGTGAACGCCCTTGCTTGGAGCCAACGATCTTTATTTCTGAAGACAACAAGCAACGCGGATCCAAGCACGGCGATGTGCGCCACCGAGCTTTGAAATCCAAAATTCAGATAAACGAATACCCAATTCCAAATGGTGTAACCAATTATCCACGGCAACGTCATGCCGCTCCAGTACAAGTCCCTATGCCCCGCTTTTTTATCTATGTGAACAGTGCGGAGTTTTTCTAGAGTTGCGATTAACAAAAATCCAGCCACCGCATTCAGGTAATTCGCGATATTACCAACCACTGCGTCCCTCATGGTCGCTTCAAGAATATTGACCGCGAGAAAGCCGTACGTCGTCCACTGGATGAGTTTGGCATTGCTCCCGAGTTTTGTAGTTCGGAGTAAAGACAGGACGATTATTCCGCTGGCAATGGAGAGCACTTTAACCCACCCGAACCAGTCTTCAACTCCAATCAACAGCACCCAACAAGGGAACAAGATAAGTGAAGTGACTGAAAAGAATGCTAATGAAAATCGTGGAAAACGATGAAAGATATTCTCCGCAAGAACAAGTCCAACGAATAAGAGTAAGGCGTAGAAAAGTAAGGCAGATGTCATAGCTTCGTCGCTCTCAAAGTTCGATTATACAAGTTTCCCCTTTTTCTCAAGTAGCATGTGGTGAATCGTCGCGATCTGGACCCAAATGGCGGTAAGGAGGAAGGTGATGGAACACATGAGCATTATTTCTCTGGTCATGCCGAACCAAACGACATCGGCTGGCCAGACAAGAACCGCGAAGGCGGGCATGCCGAAGCCGACAATTCCAGCAATGATGCTGATGACGTGTAGCAGTTGTGATAATTTCATAGCTATCATTTGTCTAATGAATAAATATTTCTTAGTTTGTCTCTCCATCATCGGCGTATTCTAAAAAAGCATAAGGAAAGTATACATGAACTGAGCTATCCCCTGCCAAAATAAAGTCTTTTACAGGATCTGCTATGCTGGATGGGTCTTATTCTTCTTCGTCAGCGTATGATGTCTTCAGGTATGTGTGTAGGTCACAAAATAGCTTGGGTTTTAATGTTTATCGGTGCCGTTAATTGGGGCCTCATCGGCTTCTTTGACTTCAATTTGGTCAACGAGATCCTCGGTGGCGCTCCAACCATCGAGCGTGTCGTCTACGCCGTCGTCGGTCTATCAGCGATTTTCTCGCTTTTCAGCAAAAAGTGTTCGATGTGTAAGACTGGATCAAAAATGTAAACCTCCATTACCAAGTCTATTAATTTATACGAATAAGGACGGATATTAGACGGATGAAAACGGATGTACACCCAACGAAAACGAGCTCACCGAGCTCGTTTTCGCATCCGTCCATATCCGTCTCCACCTGTCCTGATATTTTTAAATGTCTTGGTTATGGAGTAGTTGAGCGCGGTTGGATGACAATAACATTGGGGACGGGTGCGGCGCTGTCGAGGGCCTCGACGAAGCCCTCTGTCTCGACCACCAGTCCAGTCGAAGGTCCACCGTCCAAGTTCATGACGTCATACCAACTGATGTCGATCTCTTTGAGGACAGTCACGAGTTCGAACAGACTGACATCATCTCGCCAGACAACACCGACGTACACCT
The DNA here is from genome assembly GCA_038058005.1 of Patescibacteria group bacterium. Classification (GTDB taxonomy): domain Bacteria; phylum Patescibacteriota; class Patescibacteriia; order UBA9934; family UBA9934; genus JAGORL01. Next base: position 5,594 of record JBBUCB010000090.1, read on the forward strand.
GTCCGGCCTCGTCGGTGCCTATGAATGTTCGACGAGCCGCCAGGCCGCTATCTTCCTTAACTGCACTTTCACCTTCATTGAACAAGAATGGATAGCTTTGCCCCGCCTCGATAACACCTCTAGTTGAAAAAGTTTCGAGCCCAGTATCAACAATGTCAAAATCTGGATCAAGACGAATAATCCCCGACTTATCGAAGTCGAATTCTTGTTGTTGGATCGCCTCTCCGTCTGTGATAAGCAAACCCGCGGGCGTGTTATCTTCAAGAAAATAAAATCCGTTGATGGTGAGCTGTTCACCATGAATCTTCCCTGCCCAAGCCTTCACACGTTCGGGGTCAAGGCTATTCTCAACCCGGAAAGTAAAAGCTTCCGGGTTAAAAGCGTAAAGCAAGACGTTGACATCGTCCTCAGACACAAACTCCATGCGTTGCAAGCCCTCACCCACCTCTTCCCAGCGAGCAATGTACCAGGGACTATACGGCAACCGAACGGCCAAACTCCAAGCTGCGAAGCCCAAGCCCGCGACTACCACCAAAAACACAAAAAACCGGACTGACAAAAAACGCATACTAAACCGGCACTACCGATAACGTCACTCCCCCTTTAATGCCGGGGGTTACAAAGGCCACTTGCTGACCAGCTTTCAAACGTAAATGTTGCCTCAGCTCCGCTTTCATACGTGGCACAAATGTTCCCCCGTGATCGTCGGCAATCATGGGTACGAAACCAGCATGGAGCACAGCTTGCCGAGCAGCCGCTGAATCGGGCACGGCCACCAAAATGGGAATGTCCATTCTAAACATGTTCAAAAAACCAATATCAGCTCCAAGAGATGAGGTCGTTACCACAGCGTGGATAAGCCCACGACGTGCCATGACTGCTACAGAATGCGCCAAAGCCGACGGCAAACAGTTTACAATGCTTGAGTCTTCAGGTAAATGGTCAAATCTCGACGCCTCAGCCTCACGAATCACCGAAGCCATGGCCTGAACCGTTGTGGCCGGATAACGGCCAGTGGCAGACTCGGCCGACAGCATGACGGCATCAGCATGATCGAAAACAGCGTTAGCGACATCGGAAACCTCAGCTCGTGTGGCTCGAGGGTTAGTTCGCATGCTCTCAAGCATTTGCGTAGCCACGATCACAGGCTTGCTCGCTAAACGACAACGCTCAACTACGTCCTTCTGAATTACCGGAACGTCCTCGAAAGGAATCTCTACGCCCAAATCACCCCGACCAAGCATGATGCCATCAGCGGCTTCGATAATCTCATCTAAACGATCCAGAGCAGCCTTACGTTCGACCTTTGCCATTAAGAGTGGCGGTCTAACCCCGTGCTTACGGGCTTCTGTTTGAATAAGTTTACGAACCATCAGTAAAACCTCTGGGCCAGTTACAAAAGATAAACACACCCAGTCCACACCCTGAGAAACGCCAAAAACTAAATCCTGGCTGTCTTTTTCGGTAAAGGCAGAGACGCTAACCTTGGAGTCGGGTAAATTAATCCCCTTATGCGAGGTGAGCTTACCACCAACTTTCACGACCGTATGAACAATCCGGCCCCGGACTCGCAAAACCTCAAGCTCCATGTAACCATCGTCGAGCAAAATTCGGTGCCCCGGACGGACATCGTGAGCTAGACGAGCGTAGGCTACGGGGATTGGACCGCCCTGCTTATAGTCTTTCACTGAGGCTGAAAGGGTCACGGTCATGCCTTCTGGCAAATCGACACCCCGATCAGGTAAATTGCCGACCCGAATTTTAGGCCCCTGAAGATCTTGCAACAAGGCCACAATGCTTCCCGTCTTCTTAGCGGCTGAGCGAATCGACTTCATGAGCAAGGAGTGCTCGGCGTAGGTACCATGAGAAAAATTCAAACGAGCCACATCCATGCCAGCCCGCATCATGCGTGCCAAAACAGTGGTCGAGCTTGAAGCCGGACCAATAGTGCAGACAATCCGCGTTCGCGCAGCCTCCATACGTGCCCAGTATACAACAATGGACTACTTGGTTTTCTTCAAACTCTTCAGTTCCTTTTCAAACATATTCACGTCCTCAAACGACAAGTAAACCGAAGCAAAACGAATATAGGCAACTTTATCAAAGGTCTTGAGGTGTTTCATGACGATATCGCCCACCTGCAATGTCGTAATCTCGCCTCCACGAACCTTTTGCACATCGCGCTCGATGTTGTGAACTATGGTCTGAAGTTCAGTCTCTGTGTACGGTCGCTTTTCAAGCGAACGTTTAAGGCCAGCCATGAGCTTGTCACGAGAGTAGGCTTCCCGCTTACCATTACGCTTCACCATCGTCACATCCAAAAGTTCCATTTCTTCAACGGTTGAAAAGCGAAATTCGCAACGCTGGCGCTCGCATTCCCTGCGACGACGGACAGACATGCCGTCCGAACCCAAACGAGAATCGACCACACGCGTTGATTTGTAGTTGCAAACAGGGCACCTCATGAGCTTAGATCATCTTTCGGCGGATAAAAGCAGGGATGCCGATTTCACTGTCATCTTCTTTGGGTTGTTGATTATTAACAGTCAGGGCCGGAGTCTGAGCGCGCTGCTGCTGATCGTCACTATTGTCGCGGTTCTCACGAGCATTAACCGGAGTTTGATTCACGGGGCGCTTACTGAAAGGAAAATCGGTTCCAGGGGTGGTGGGGATATTGTTGGTAGCTCGGGCAGTGACCTCAAGTGGGCGGGTTGGTACAGCGCTTGGCTTCCAAGAACGTGATTGGAGCTCGACCTCTCCCCCGAGACTCGGGGCACGGCGATGGTCACGGCTATCAAAACCGGTAGCGACGACTGTGATACGAATCTCATCCCCCATTGATTCATCGAGGATCAGACCGAAGATAACTTTAGCATCATCGTCAGCGGCACCCGTAATAACTTTGGCAGCCTCTTGAACCTCGTACATGGAAACATCCGCAGAGCCAGCCACGGTAAACAAAATGCCCTTGGCGCCATCAATAGAAATCTCGAGGAGGGGGCTAGCAATTGCCTGCTTAGCGGCCTCGACAGCGCGATTGTCACCGGCAGCCTTACCAATACCCATGAGGGCCGAACCGGCATTCTGCATAATCGCCTTAACGTCGGCAAAGTCGACGTTAATCTGACCGGGAACCGTAATCATTTCAGCTATCCCCTGAACACCCTGACGCAAAACATCGTCGATGATCCGGAAGGACTCGGCAACCGAGGTCTTTTTATCAATGATCTGTAAAACACGATCGTTAGGAATGGTAATGATGGTGTCCACGTGCTGAGCGAGCTCAGCATGGGCGTCTTCGGCAATACGGCGGCGCTGGGCACCTTCAAAACCGAAGGGCTTGGTGACCACGGCCACCGTCAAAGCCCCCACCTCTTTGGCGATCTTAGCGATCTCTGGGACAGCTCCACTACCCGTACCGCCTCCGAGTCCAGCCGTCAGGAAAACCATGTCAGCACCGGCGAGCGCGTTCCGAAGCTCATTAGCATTTTCCTCAACTGCACGTCGACCCATCTCGGGGTTCATACCGGCGCCAAGACCGCGGGTAACAGTTTTACCTACCGGAATCTTAGTTGGAGCTAAATTGGTGTGCAGAGCCTGGGCGTCTGTGTTCACTGCCACAAACTCAATACCACGAAGCTTCTCTTGGATCATGCGGTTGATTGCCGAACCACCGCCGCCACCAACGCCGATAACCTTGATTTTAGCGGACGTTTCAATGTCCGGCTTAATCTCTGCCATAGGTGAGTACAACTATTGTTCAATAACAACGTCTTGCGAATACCTTTTGTGTACCACCCTATAGTATCGTGGAAAAGGCAGTCAATGCAATGAGGGGATAACAAAATAGGTCCTCCCCTTTATCCCCTCCCTATTCGGGAGGGGTAGCGCCAGCTCGCGAGCCGCACTCCCACTCCTGAAAAAGGAGGGGGAATTAAAGGGGGAGGACCAGCTAATCCCTATGGAATTAGCGACTTCATCCACTTACGCATCTGTTCGGCAACTTTATCAACACTCTTAAACTTAAAGAAATTTCCAAAATTGAACTTTCTCCCGTGCATTTCCCGGATACCATGGCCCCAAGCCGCCAAACCGATAGCCGTAGCAAAGGCTGGGTCATGAGCTTCGTCGATCACGCTAGTGATACCGATAGGTGTGCCAACGGCACAGGGTAATCGTAAAACTCGCTTAGCCACCTCAATCGAACCCTCCATCTTCATAGCGCCCCCGGTAAACAAAACGCCAACAGGGAGCATACCGGAACGGTCGACCTTACGCAGCTCAGCGTCAATAGCCTCAAAGATCTCCTCCATGCGTGCCTCGATAATCTCAGCTACAAAACGACACTTCACGATCTCATCCGTTTCAGCACCAAAATCGCGTAAAGCAAACTGTTGCTTACGATCAACCGCATCTGGCACTGCATTACCGTAGGCCATTTTTACTTTTTCGGCGATCTCGATTGACGTACGTAAACCAATAGCGATGTCGTTGGTTACATGATCTCCACCCATCGGTAAAACTGCAGTGTGCAGTAAGTCGCCCTCCTCAAAGATCGCCAATGACGTGGTGGCCGAGCCCACGTTCACGACGCAGGCCCCCAATTCGCGCTGGCGCTGCGTTAAAACGGCCTCAGCCATGCTGAGCGGCGAATATACAAGATCATCAATGTCTAAGCCGGTACGGTACACACTCTTGGTCAAATTCTTGATGTGAGATGACAAAGCTTCAATAATCACGGCGTCGACCTCCAAACGTACGCCATTCATGCCTACAGGGTCTTTAACGCCGCGCTGGCCGTCCACAGTGAAGCTCTTCGGGATAACATGCAAAATGTCGTAATTCGAGGGCGTAGCCACCGTACGAGCCGCCTCCATAGCCCGCTCCACATCATCCTCCTCAATTTCAGCCTGAGGACGCGAAACACCTACCACGCCGCGACTCTCTTGGACCACAATGCTCTGGCCAGCAATAGCTACCCAGGCACTATTTAAAGCGATTCCAGTCATGCGTTCAGCCTTTTCCAGGGCTTTCGAGATCGCAGATACGGCATCCTCCATGCTGGAAACAGCGCCTTTGTGCATGCCTCCAGAAGGTGACGCGACCGCCCCAATCACATGAAGACGGGGTGAACCGTCTTCGCCGGCAGTTGTTTTACAAACGGCAACACGAATGGTGGAAGAACCAATGTCTAGACCGGTGATAATCTCGTCAGCCATAACAAAATACTCAAGCGCCTTTAGCGTCCTCCACAGGACTCAAGTATAGCACAAACCAAGGTATGAAAATGCGGGTAAAAAATCATGACGCCTATAGCTCCGGCGGTCAAAGCGGTCAAAAAAACGGCCCCGGCCATCATATCTTTAATCTCTCGTACCATGGAGCTGAGTCGTGGCTGCACGGCATCTGCAAAGCGCTCCATGATGCTGTTGAGTATTTCAAGCACCATCACTGCCGAACACAAAAGGAGTACAAGTACACGTTCCCATGTATCCAGGGGTAAAAGCAGGGCAAAACAAATAACGATAATCGAAATAAACATTTGAAAGCGGAAACTCTGCTCAGCTCGGGCCACGTCAAAAATACCGCGAATTGCATGTCTAACGCTGCGAATAAATAAACGAAAGGGGCTCATAGAATTTCGGCTACGATGGCGTCCTGCAGCGGGAACATGGCGTCTGCGTCTACGGCACGCTCGTGATCATAGCCCATGAGGTGCAAAATACCATGCACTAGGAGATCTGCTAATTCAAGCTCAATATCACCGTCTTCAGCCTGACGCGCAGCTTGCGCGTAAGCGATCAAGACATCGCCCAATTGCCCGCTTAGGCCCCTATCCCCCGCCGCAAATGACAAGACATCAGTTACCTTATCCTGATCGCGATACATACGGTTCAGGCGCCTAATCTCTGCATCAGACACAAAGCTTACGTCCACTTTACCTTCGGCCTGACTAGGCACATGTTTAGCGAAAGCCTGAGAAAGTTTAGCCAAACGAGTCCGCGAGATCCGATGCGCGGCCGGCACCTCCCTTTGATAAACGTCAAAACTAATCATGGGCCAGTCTAAAACTATTCACCATCATTTTAAAGGTCTGCAAGAATTCTATACTCTTAGCATCAACAAGATCGTAAACAACCGTAAAGACCTTATCACCTGCCTCTACGTACATCACACGCTCATCCGGCCCAATTAAAGCACGGTAGCCCTCCTTTGTGATTGTAGGCTGGAGACGGTCGATCTTTACCTCTCCCACTTGAGTCTCATACCAACTCTCCAAGCTCACATCGATAGCCTTGTCCTGCCACAACACGTTCACACCAGCCCCAGTGGCCGATCTGAAGGTAACCCGCTGAGAAGCCGGGGTGCTGACCGGGTTCCAGGTGGTTGGATAATACATGGCAAAAGGTAACTCGACGCTCTCGAGTACACGAACAGCACCCGTATCAAGGAGCGTAGACGGCGCCAAACCACGCGGATCAAAACGATGAAAGACCTCATTACCATCAAGAAAAGTATCGCTATCAGAGTCGGGATTACGGAAATCGGTACCGTAAAGCAGCTCTTCTACGTTGGTCAGGCCATCACTGTCGGTGTCGGCACCTGAAATAGGCTTAGCCGGTTCAGGAGTGGGTTTAACCTCGTTAGGCTCGGGGTCTGGAGTAGTGTCAGGCGTAGGCTTGACCACGGGAGACACGCTAAAAATACCCTGGGAGTAGACAAACCCAAGGGCGCCAACCGCTAACAAAATCATCACGAGCAAAATTACAATCACCAGACCCAATTTCGAACGCTTTCTCGGAGGAGGTGGCAGTGGCTTTGGTTTGGCAATCGGGGGAGGCGAGACAACCGGCGCTGGAGCTTTAGGTTTCTCTTCTTCCTTAATCTTTACCTCTCGATCATAAAATTCCTTCGGCATGGTGTGGATGACAATATCCGAAGCTGCCCCGACGGACGTTGGGGCGGGTTTACTTGGGGTCGATTGTGTCACCTGCCTATCCTCAAACATGTTCCTCCAGGTTACACGTTACTGAGCAGAGGGAATCTCGAGAATTTTACCTGGTCCGTTAGGATTATACCCCGAGCGAACTTCTTGACCGTCGGAGAAGGTATCGCCATCAGTATCTGCACGCAAAGGATCGGTTCCGTACACCTGAACCTCCTCTCGATCACCGAGAAGATCGCTATCGGTATCAGGCTTGGCAACGCTCGTACCCGCTTCACGCTCTTCGTCATCCGTCAGTCCATCACCATCACTATCTGTAATAATCTGAACATCGGGCACTTCTTCCTCATCAACCTCCCCACCCCCTCCCTTACCGTCTGGAAGCTCTTCGTTTTCGTCATTCTCGCCCTGAGTAGCACCGTCACGGTCGTCAGTCTTATCTTCATCCGGGTTCATGAAACTAAAAGCCAAGAAGGCGGCTAGGCCCATGGCCACGAAAGCGATCACTACAATCAGAATGGTCTTCCAAAGGTGTCCACCGGTACCGGTATGACGGTCAGCAACAATTTTACCCACAGGCGGTGGCAGGGTAATGATGGGTGGCGTTGGAGGCACGGCCATCTGGCGAGCGGCTGTAGGCGGCGTCATGCGCGGCGCAGGTGCGGCCGATGACGGAGCAGAGGCCGGACTAGCAACATCGGCCACGGGCAAATTTGCCGGAGGTTCAACTCCCTCGAAGATGTCTTGGGGCTCTTTTTTATTCTCGAACATAGAAGCTATTTAAGTGGATCGTAGCCGCCGTCAACTTCGGTGCCGTCAGGGAACCCGTCACCGTCAGTATCTGCTTTGGTAGGATCGGTTGCATGTAGATGTACCTCATCTCCATCCGTTAGTCCATCACTGTCTCCATCGGGGATACTGTCCGATAACCCCCTACTCACTTCATCAGCCAATACCAGGCCGTCATCGTCATCGTCTACTGAGGTGATGCCCTCCGTACACTCATACTGCAGTTGCTCGTCTGACAGGGCCGCGCACACGGCTGGATCGCCGGTTTTAATCGCGGCAGACACCGCAGCCGCCGCTTCACAGATGGCAACATCGACACCCGCATCTGCGCAACGCCCCTGGGCAACAATTTTGGCTTTCACCTGGAAACGACACGAGGCCCGAGTAGGCGGGGTGGAGATCTGATCGCACAACGCCAAATTCAAGTCGCTATTCGCTTTCATGAGATAGGTAGTATCGAGACAGGCCGTCTGTTCCTCTCCGGACAAGGCCTTACAAATCTCGGGATCTTTGTCGTCTTGTGCAATCAGCGTCACGCAAGTCGAGAAGCTCTCCCCCGTCAGCTCGTCACAGGCCTGGCTTGTGCCAAGCGCGCGAGCCGCATCCGCCCGAGCTCGCTCGAGACAAGCCGCATCGCCCTCGGCACACTCAGCACCGAGTTGCGACTCAATGGCGTCTGCCTGGCCCATGAGATCTGCCTCCTCATTGGCAAGCTTACTATTCTTCAGAGCATTTGTAGCGGCGATAACCGCAAAAACCAAGACTACACCAGCAATCGCCAAAAGTCCGGCCATTTGCCACGTGCGTCGACGCTTCCACCACGGCCCTGGAACCGCCTGTGGCGACGGGTCGTAATATTGGTAATTTTGCAGATCTTGCATAGGCTATGGGGAGCAGTAATTGAGGCGAACATCACTTACCTCCACCTTACCCGAACCTGGGAATGAAATCTGAATCGGAACCTGTTGTTCGTAGAGATCATTACACACAAAGTTCTCTGGCCATGGCAAACTAACATTGTCCCCCTCTTCAATTGATCCCGATGTCTCGACTACCTCATTCACACCATCACCATCCTCATCATGCGAGGACACGATCGTAACAGCAATCTCTACAATCGAGTCGACAATCTGTTCGTACATAGCCTCCATCTCTTGATCCGAGTCACCTGCAAAAGCGTAATCAAGCCCATTGAAGGTACTGGTTTCCCGAGCAGCTCCAAACAAACCTGTTGCATAGCTACCAAGTTCACCGTCATAACTATTTGACGACCAGTTCTTCATGTTAGCCACCTGACTGAGATCGGTACCAATAGTTGCCGTATACAGTTCATAGCCGGCAGTATCAGGGATGTAGGCGTCAAAGTCTTGAGCGATCAAGATTGGGTTTGGCGAAACGCCATCGGCACCGTCAGAATTCAGGGTCACCTCACCGTCAGACAAGAGGATCGTAATGTAACGAGCGTTGTCTCCAGCGGCCGAATCAGCAATGTCGTCGAACATGTTCTTAGCCTGTACCAGCGCCTCGTACGTAAACGTACCGTGACCGAACCTACCAGGTCCCGAAGGGTCATGTGAATACGTTAAGACCTCGGCCACAAGCTCATCTTCACCATCAGGTCCAACGAAATCGAATTCGTAACCATAAGGCACATTCCCCGCAATCGTAGAAGTGTTGTCATTACAGACGTCATCACTATCGCACATTGCATCACATGGCTGAGCAGGATCACAGCTATGGGTAGGAATAGGAATATCCTCTAAACACGCTACCGCCGAATCGGAGAAACATTCACCTCGGACCAAGCCGCGATAACCGATAGCTGCGATCTGCGCATCATCACCAAGCTTATCGAACAGTTCCTCAGCGGCCACGGGAATAGCTTCCTTGGCAATATCGAGACGGCTCTTAATTGGAGAAATAGCTGTGACGTTATTTCCCACTTCGTTCTTCATGGTCAACGACAAGTCAGTCACGAAGATGATGTAAGTCGTGGGAGGATCGACGTTATCCAGAGAAACACTGGCCGTCAGACTAGTGGCAACGTTACAGGCAGGAACCATGATGGTGGCGGCGTTTGGGAGTTCGGAAGTAGAGGAGTCACTGTAGCTGAAGAAGTCAGCCACCTCACCAGCTCGGGCTCCCGGTTGGTTGGTGGTCATCTGGAGAGGAATCGAGGAGTAGGTAAACGGACAGCTGTTTGAGCACGACTGGTTACAGGTTGGCATGACACAAGTAGCCGTACCGCAGTCCGTTGAGCTTTCACAATAATCCCCGTTGTAATCAGCTCCGCCATTACCGTTACAAACGCCAACTTCTCTACATGTATATAGATAGGTATCGGCTTGGTTCGTGACCTGAGCTCCGAGCGTGGCACAGCTGCCGTAGGTCAAATCATGGAGCCTGTTGTAGTAGGTATATGGCATGTCGTTGGCATCGCAGAACTCGCTGCCATTGATCTCACCGTCACCACAGAATTCGCCAGAAGAGACCTCGTACCGACACGACAACGAACAGGCGGTACACGAAGAACCGTAAGCAGAATCGCAGCTGTCACCGTTATTCGTGCCCTCGTCACACTGCTCTTCGCCCACGTAAACATAGCCATCACCACAGACGTTGGCGGTACATTGATCGGTGCAGGAATCGCTGCCGTCCATGTTGCCGTCGTCACAAGCTTCGCCCGGATCAACCGTGCCGTCACCACAAGTACCAATCTCTGTACAAGCGATGTTGAACCAGTTTGTAACCGAGTAATTACAGCTAGCACCGGCCGTATCATCACAGATCATCACACGGGTCATGCCCACAGAACAGGCCGAACGATTACCGATACCCTGCCCTCCGCAAGTTCCGCCTCCGCATTCGTCATCGGTAGAACAAGGTTGGTTGTCGTACTCAGCTGGTGAGTTCAGTCCGCACAGCTTGCCGCTCCAGGTTTCATCTTCTCCATCACAAACTTCACCGGAATCAATCGTACCGTCACCGCAATACGAGGCTGGACCAGCACAGTCCCAGGCGCAGCTACCGTTCGGACTAGCGGCGTAAACTCCGTTCAAATTGCCGCTACAGGTACCGGCACCCGCGCCAAACGCACGAGCGTCGGCATAGCTCATGGCAACTTCTGCGCCACAGTCACAAGCCTCACCGCCAGCCAACTCACCGTCACCACAGAAGAAGGCAGCCTCACGCGTACAATCATTGCCGCAGAAACCGTAACTGCCGTTCAACGAGCCGTCATCACAATCCTCTCCCGCCTCCGCCTCAATCACTCCGTTGCCACAAGAAGCCACAATACAGGTAGCTGTAGTGTCATCGACATAGCCGCTACAGCTAGCGTTACACACCTGGCTACGTGTTCCCGCCAAGCCGCCAGCAGTAGTACAGGCAACGGCTGCTCCACCTAATTGACCAAGTTCACAAATTTCTGAACCGCCCACCACGCCATCTCCGCAACTAGTTGATAATCCATAAATGCTTCTCCCGTCACAGAAGGCAACTGAGTCAAAACCTTTGGCAGTTGCAGCTGAGTTGCCGATGCTGACCGTCACGCCATCAAGCGCGTCAGCTTCAATGGCATTCGCCCAAGTACCGGTAGTGTATTCCAGATCGGCGTACAAATAGGCCTCGGTCTCACCTACTGACTTGTAGTGATAAGTCTGAGAACCAAGTGGGCAAACGTACGTTCCCGTAAGTTCATTGATACACGTCTCGGCGTCGTAAGCCTCATAGCCAGTCGCCCCGCAGGCGAGATAATCGTTGAGGGGATCAGCTGGCAACGACACTCCAAGAGCGCCTCCAAGAATGCTGTTCCAGGATTCCCAAACACTCGACGACAACGAACGTACAAAGGTTCCTGCCGGCAAGGTAGGTACAACGCCGTTGGTGTCTCGATAATCGTTAACCGAACTCCGAATATCCGTAACATCCGTTAAGCGACGCATATCGCGACTTAAACGGTCTCGGGCTGAAGAACAGGCCTCCTCTCCGGCCGCACAAATAGCCACGTCATCAACGTTAATCGCGAACTTAAAGTTGTCGAGCATCTGATTGTAAATGTCGATCGTCTGATCATTGGCGCCTTCATTGTACGAAATCACGTACACGTTGGCGTACAGGTCGCCAGCGTCTGACTGGTTCGGAGCCACCACGTAGGTAGTTCGTCCATCTTTGCCAGCTTTGTAGCCGTCAACTTCTGTCTGCGCCAGGTTGCCTGTAAAGCCCTGAGCTTTATACCAGGCTTCGGGGCTCAAGAACTCAGGATTGCTGACAACCCGAACACCGATAGCGTCAGAACTGCCGCCAACCTCGTACAAGTACTCCTTGATAACGTTAGCGGACTCGGTAATCGGTGGGCGCACGGCTACCACCTCAGGAAGATCTTCAGCACTACCCTCTTGGCCACTATCGCGACAGTACATGGTGGAGTAATTCATCCAACCGGTGCCCTTGTCGGCGCCCGCGTCGCCGCTAGCGGTATCACTCCATGGCAACTCACTAAACAAACCTGGCCAAGGGTTCTCACACAGAAAAGCGATAATCGGAGCCGAACCACTCACACTGTCTTCGGTTATCAAACCGGTAGCATTATCCTCGATGGTGGCTGTGGCGATCACCGCGTCATCGCCGTTTTCACCAACAGCCGTCACGAGCGATGAATCTGGCGCGGTGTCAATTTGTTCGACGGTAACAATGTCGTCACCTCTCTCAGCACGCCAGCTGGTCCAATTCCACGAGTAGACGCCATCGATTGAGTCGATTTCCTGAGGAATCCCGTTGGCATAAGACACGCCATTGGCCATGAAGAGGTGCTGTTCATCACCTTGAGAGAAGACATAGGCAGAATCTTCATCCATATCCAGAACCTCGACACTGTCGAGAGCACAAACTTCAGTCCCAACCGTAAAAGGCTGAACCCGAGTACCCTTCATGCCCACCCCGTATTCGCTGGTAACCCCCGAAATAGTCACGTCAGTGTCGGTAACCGCATCGTCGCCCTCGATCACGAGTTCATAACTACCATTGGCTACGAGCAAGGCGGCGGCATGCATCTGAAGCTTGTACGTACCGTCCCCAACAGGAGTCTGATCGTACGCCCGAATAGCCACAACACAATCACCTGTATCGGCCTTAGCGCTCCGGCCAGTCACAAGACGTACAAGCTTATTCCAAACTTTCAACACCAGGTTACGCGGCTCAACGGCCAAGCTCGTGTGATCGGCAGGGCAAAGGCCGTCAGTCGTACTCGCAAGATCTAGGCGAGCGTACATACGGTGGCCCGTCACCGAAGCCCCACTGTCACTTGCGTTGTACTCAAAGCTACCGAGATCCATTTCTTGAGTGAAAATGGCGTACATGGCAGCGTTGCGACACAGCTCTTCGCCAACCGGGAATAAGGTGGCTTCCGGCCGCACCATGCAACAGTTATTGGAACCAACACCGTAATCTACACCATCAAGTGGGTCGGAGTCTACGCACTGAGTGTCGTTCTCGGCCGAGCACAGGAGCGACAACGTTGCCTGAGTCGACAAACCGCTACTCACTTCAGTGACCTCAATAGTAGCCACTGCCTGCTGAGTTGCGGGATCAACCTCAAGGACCGCTTCATCCGGAACAAAAGCCACTTGAATTGGATCGATTTTGCCATCGCCTGTAACGCCTAGCTCACACGCGGCAAGCTCTCCTAAGCCCGGGGCACCATCGCCACAGAACGATGGGCTGGAATACAGGGTCGATGACCCCTCCCACAAACAGTCGGAAGAACAGCCATCGCCATCGATAGTGTTGTCATCGTCACAGGCCTCACCCGTTCCGACCAGATTATCACCGCAGGTACTAGCCACCGAATAATTAGCTGACGCTCCCTCAAACAAGCAAGAAGAGGAACAACCGTCTCCGTTAGCAGTATTCCCGTCCTCGCATTCCTCAGCTGGCATCTCAGGAGCTCCCCCGTCGCCACACACGGCCCCACCGATCTCAGTCAACGTCGGCGAGCCTTCGAATAAACATTCGTTTGAACAGCCATCGCCACGAAGAGCGTTGCCATCATCGCACTCCTCACCGGCCAAAGCGGTAACGCTCGTCACGGCGATATCATTATTGCCACAAGTAGCGCCAATCGATCCCGAACCCTCTGCTAGACAAGTCGCCGAGCAACCATCGCCGTCTACGGTATTGCCATCATCGCAATCTTCGTACTCATTTGCCTTCACCAGGCCGTTACCGCAACTCGCGGTAAGGTTGCCTTCTCGCAAGCAACTAGCTGAGCAGCCATCAGCGTCGGCCACGTTACCATCTTCACACTCTTCCCCGTAATCAACGGCTCCATCACCACACACGGCCGTCTGCGGCAAACTACCAGCAGCCGTACAGGCAGAAGTACAGCCGACAGCGATATCGTCCAGGTTAGAGTCGACAAGAAGGCCGTCCTGCCACTCAGCTACGCGAGTGGCAATATTATCGTCCAAGTCCTCATCAGCAATAGGGTCTTCCCAACTCCAATCATACAAGAAGCCTGATAAACGCTGTCCAGACACTGAACACGAATCAGCCTCACCGTAAGCCTCGCCACTGAACGTTTGCTGTACACCAACCCGGTCAACCGTAACAGTCGATGGCAGGAGAGAGATACGATCAACTGCGCATAAAGAGGCATCTTCGCGGACGCGGAAGGTCCAAGAGTAGTCGCCGGCGTAATTGGTACGCGTCAAAGCTACTCCGCTCCTGCTCGTAATCTCACCATCAACTAGAACGCGATAAAACTTGAGTGGGGTCAGGTTAAGGTTTGAGAACTGGAAGCCGGTACAGCCCCCCGCAGCGTCAAACGTACAGGTAGCACGAGCACCCACGATGGGTTGCAAACTCGTACACAGCTCGTTGGCACAAGCGTAGAGACGAACCGCACCGGCTGCCTGTAGGCTCGGTTGTGACATAGCCGTGTTAAAGCTAGCCCCAACTTCAGCGTTCACGCAGGCCTCCGTACAGTTAGGCCAATAATTCGTAACGTATGGATCGGTAAAATCAATGTTCAGGGTTGCATCGCCAGAAATACGGCTATAGGTTTCAGTGGCCGTAACCAGGGTAGTTCCCTCAGCCAAAGCCTGCACCAAGGCACAGGTACTATTCCCCGCCGGACAGGCGGGTTCGGAAGTGGTGTCAAATCTCGCAACGCTCGGATCAACACCCCAAGCCCATTTGAACTCAGTGTCACGCAAAACCGAACAGGCATTAACCGGCATGGAAGTAAAATCTTGAGTACCTCGCAACTCCCGAATAGTGGCCTCATCAGGCGCTACCAGAACATTTTCAATACGACACGGCGTGCCATCCGTGCGCGTCACAAACGTCCAGCTGGAGGGATTAGCTAGCGGAGCACCGTCAGCCGAGAGCATGGACTCCGTAGCAGTGACCCTGTAGGTAGTGTTCGTCTTCAAATCCACCAACGGATCAAAACGAACAGCCTGAGTCAGGGTTGTGTAATCGCCCTCCACTAAAACGGCTTGATCGCAAGGATCATTACCCTGAGCCACACACTCAGACAACGTGATGTTCGAGAGCGTAGCTTGGTTCATTGGAATGGTGAATGATGCGAACACCGCCACGTTCACACAGATACCAACGCCATTATCAAAATTATCGTTCGGAACGCCACTCAAAAGCCGTTCAGAACACTCAAAAATCATTTCCGGAGCATCAGGGATCAAACCGCTCGAAAAACTCCAGGCGTAGGCTGCCTGTCGTCCGGCGGCAACAACCGTGCCATCACCTGAAACTTCAAAGTTTACCGGATTACTTACGGCACCATCAGCATTACTTGCAACCACCGCTCCGGTAACAGCTCCCGCGGGTACAGTCACGACAATTTTCTCATCAGACCATGTTTGCACGTTTCCGGCCAAGGTCGAAGAGAAGGTGGTCACACCTTGGGCATCACCAAAATTATCACCGTAGAGGATAACTGCCTCGCCGGCTAAAGCATTCGGAGGCTCTATGGCACACAAACCAGGAGTAGGTGCATCGGAGGTGAGAGTAAAGG
The DNA here is from genome assembly GCA_038058005.1 of Patescibacteria group bacterium. Taxonomy (GTDB): domain Bacteria; phylum Patescibacteriota; class Patescibacteriia; order UBA9934; family UBA9934; genus JAGORL01. The sequence continues at coordinate 21,364 of JBBUCB010000090.1, forward strand.
GGACTCCGTTCGACTCCTCCCCAACAGCTACGACGATCACGTTGTAATCTCCAAGCTCACCTAAACCTTCAGGCACGATCACGGTAATTTCCTGGTCAGACCAATAATTGTCAGAACAGGCATCGGGGAAACTCTCGGTGTCGGCCAAAACACGTTCTTGTGAGATGGGGTCCTCAAACCAGACTACACCGGTACCCGAACCAAAGTTTATCCCCGAAATAGTCAGGTATTGACCCTCGCCCCCAGAATTAGGCGATAGGCTAACGATGCTTGGCGTTTCCACAGTCTCTGACGCAAGTGTGTAGTTAACGCTATTCGAAGGGATGCCACCAACGTTAACAGCCACCGCGTACTCCCCGTCCGCCAAAGCCGGAACGGTGGCGTCAATGGATCCACTTGACCAAGCACTGTAACTCCCCGCCTCAACCGCGCCAAAAGTTACCGTCGAAACACCGCGTTCGCCACCAAAACTCTGGCCACTCAAGGTTACGGCATCATTAGGCGAGCCACGGTCAGGGCTAATGTCACACAAACCTGGGTGCGTTACTTCATTCACATCAAAGTCGGCAATGAGTGGACCATTGTCATCGAAAGTAGTCTCGATCTTACCTGAAGATGTGGTGACCGTGATTGGTCCATCAATGGCCCCCTCAGGCACAACCACAAAGATCTGTGTGTTCGACCAAGCCTCGGTGCAGCTTGCAAGTTCTGCGGCTACTGGGCCAGCCACGCCGGTAAAAAGGACGCTGCTCGTAAAATTACCAAAACCGCTACCTGACAAAGTAACCCACGTACCCGGAGCACCGTCGGCAGGGGTCACCGTATTGATAACTGGCAAAGACGCACAAATGCCGCTGTCACACATGCCGCTCGAACATTCGTCGTTAACGCTACAAGAAGACCCATTACAAGCACCACAATAATCAGCACTGGCGCTGTCACCACCACAATTCAAGCCCGTCTCGATACCATTAATGCTTGTGTCAAAACACGTGGCTGGTCGCATGTCGACGGTGATCGAATCGCTATCCGTGTTACCGGCGATATCGATAACCGTAGCGGTCAAACGATACGAACTACCGTTTAGCAGCCCAGCCGTATCCCAGAACGTACTAATGAGCACATTCGTCAGGTCATCTCCAGTCGCTGGTACAGAGTCGAAAATAATATCACTAGCAGCAAAATCAGCCACAGAAACCTGAGCGTCGTCGACGGCACTAACCTGAACGTCAACAAGCGAATCGCTCGACACGCCAGCGCCATCATCAGGTAACTCCACCTGAGCTACGGGGTTCTCGGTATCAACCACGGATCCCGTGGTAAACGAGGAACTACACAGATTATTGGTACAGGAAAGCAAGGTGCCAGTGGAACTCTTAACATCGACGTCAATACTCACGCTCACGACTACGTTTTCATCAAAACAGAACCTGTCTGCGTTTGGATCAGGACAAGGCGTAGCCGGAACAAAAGATATGCGATTGCCATTAACGCTTAACGTACCGGGAATTTCAACGTCCCCGTACATGAACTTCACGTTTTCACTTGTAACCGTGGTAGCATCAAGGGTTTTGCTAAAAGTGATTTGCGGTACCACGTTACGAATAGGCACCTGTCCAGTTGGCGACTGCATGGTGACTGAGAAAACGCTTCCGGAACCACCCCCAAGTCCGCCGTCATAATCGCTCCCAACGCCACCGTCACTACCATTATTGTTCGTAGCGTTAACCAACGACTGCAAAACAAACTGGGTAATACTTACTGAAGCCAAAATGATAATCAAACCGATAGTAGCGTTGATGATAAGACGCTTGGCTCGGCTAACCTTCTCTTCACTACCGCCGGCCGTCATCCACAGGAAACCGCCGTACATCAAAATAATAATAGCGATGATCCCCAGGAATCCAAGCCCGGCACGAATGATCTTCGCCACGATAATGGTAGGGTCCTGTGACCCTAACCCGGTCGCAGTTCCAACCGTGTCGAGACCCTCAACGGCAACGTTCGTTGTTTGCGCCAGCACCTCAGGAGCACCAACTCCAACCCCGAGCGTCAGGACAAGCGCTAGGGCGAAGAAGATTTTCGTGAAGACTGACGATTTCATGTGATGAGATTAGAACAGAGTGCAGGCAGTGGCTTGCGCCTGGCCGTCGCAACAATAAGGGTTGGCAGCCGTGACACCGCACATACCGCCAAGCGCATCAGGTCCTTGAGCTGGTAAGTAGCAGTTCTGATACTGATTGCGTACACCTTGAGTTACGGTGACACCGTACATGTATGTCTTACCGTCCACCGATTCGAGCAAAACTCCGTGCGGCATAGTGACGAGCGATTTCACCGGCACCATGGCACTATTCGTAACCTCAAGATTATCAGCGGTCAGACTATCGGTATCAAAACGGAACCACTGCTCATGGCTCGTACCACTGGTAATTTCTTTATTCGTCAGCGCAAGATTGTCAGAAGTCACCGTTGAGCTCATGAGAATATCACTAAACGCGAGCGTGATATCTTGATCGAGCCCCACATTTTCGGCCGTAATGTCTGGCGAGATGGTTTCGATTGAACTCCCAAGCAAATAAATTTCATCGGTGGTGGAGAAGTCCCAAGCATAATCATCGCCAGCCACATTATCGTCATTGCCGTCGAGTGAATTGGCAGCCATGTCGACAACACCGTCATACGGGAACCCACCGGCCTGAGGGGGCGAAGAGCCAACAGTGGCAGCGCCCACCGTGCTCTTAATCAACTGGCCACCCGGCAAGCAATAAATAGTTTCGCCACAAGAATTCGTACCGCAAGCAGCGGTGGATTCAAAAGTTACGGTCCGATAACCATTTGAAATGGTGTAGGTCCCCGTCGTCGGCACCCCGCCGGCACCAACCACCTGAATATTTGAGAAACCGCTGGCAGCTTCGCGAATACCTGAAGTCGCCGTTGGGTCCATCGGTTCGTCAAAGGTTACCTGTACGATAATATTTTTTGCATAAGTACCCGAAGCAATCGGAATAACCGAAAGCACCGTCGGAGGATCAAGATCAAGATTCACGCCAGTTATAAAGGCCCATTCATAACCACCGCTATTACTACCTACGAAAACATCGTTACCCGTGGCGTCTTGAATATCGGGGTCTAAAAATACGGTGTACGAGACATCTTCAGTCGCAGAACCTAAATAGTCGATGGGATTGAAAACAAAAGTTTGTAAGTCTTCAGTGAAGAAGACCTCAACATTTGTTAACGCCGCCTCGTCACCATCGACCGAACGATAAATTTGCACGTTATCGATGTTGATCGCTGTAGCCGGAACGTCATCGCTGACATCAAGCGCGGTCCCATTGTCATCGTAGCCCTCAATAAAAGATTCGATCAGCATCGGTTCACGGAAAGTTACCGTGATGTTGGTGTTCCGAGCCACATCCGTCTGGTCTCTGAACGGATAGTGATCCTGAATGGCTCCGGCGCCAAGCGATCCGGAAAAAGCCGGGATAGTCACCGAACCGTTAGCGCCGTCGTTATCATTAGCTCCGGTAGCATCCAACAAAGCGTTAACAATGAAAGATGCAATAGCGTATGAGAACAAGACAATGACGATACCGACGACGGCATTGATCAGCGTTTTCTTAGCCCGAGCGACCTGCTTATCATCACCACCGGCCGTCATCCATAAAAACCCGGAGTAGATAACCAGGATGAGGAAAATGATGCCGAGCAGTCCAAGAAAAACTTTAATGACAGTGCCAATAATCGTGATCAAGTCATTGGTGCCAAAACCAGAAGTATCGGCTACGCCAACAAGCTCATCGGCCTGAGCAAAAACTGGATGACCGACAAACAAAAACAAGGATGCTACGAGCGCACCTAAAACAAATGATTTAATTCTCGTTGGCGCAAAAATCACTCCCCTATTTTACCTCAAAAATTACCCCACTTTTACGTTGAGGTGGGGACAACAACTGTGCGGGCCATCAATTTTTTCGAAATCAGTCGACGTAACTGGTCTAAACCAACTTTGGTGTGAGCAGAAACGTAGGCGTCAGTAAGTTCATCAGAAAACTCCGTCTCGAGATGATCGAGCTTGTTATACACGCGGATCCTTGGTCTTTCTGCCAGTCCGAGGTCTTTTAAAATGTCCTCGACCACCTGTAGTTTGAGATCCAAGTGCGGATCGGTGGCATCAATAACATGCAAAATAAGATCAGCGTGGATAGCCTCCGACAACGTCGACCTAAAGGCCTGAACAAGCTGAAGCGGCAGCCCCTGGATGAATCCAATGGTGTCAGAGATAAGCGCAGACGTCTTAGCGTCCGGCAAATACAACTCCCCGATTCTCGTGTCGAGCGTGGCGAAAAGCTTGTCGGCGGCGTACTCCTTACGTTTCGTAAGCGCGTTTAACAACGAAGTTTTGCCGGCATTGGTATAGCCAACTAAGGCGACCGTCTTAAAATCATTCCGCGAACGATTCTTCCGCTGCTCGGCGTGTTGACCCTCGTAGGCCTCGAGCTTCTCAACAATGCGACGCTCCTGTTCACGCAAGTGGCGTTTCATAACCTCGGTGTTGCCTTCACCGCCGCCGCCACGAGTGCCCGTACCACCACGTTGACGACCAAGCTGGGCACCCATGTTGTAAATGCGCGGACCCATGTGGCGGATACGGGCTAGCTCGATCTGGAGCTTAGCTTCCGCACTCGTGGCGTGCTTATCGAAAATATGGAGGATCAAATCGATTCTATCCCAAACCTTCATGCCCACGGGTCGCAGAGCTTCTTCAAGGTTGAAGAGCTGACCTGGCTTTAAAATCTCGTTAACCACGAGCACGTTAGCCTTATGCTCAGCATGGGTATCGACCAGCTCCTGAACCTTGCCTTTGCCTAGAAAAGTGACGTAATCAGGCTTAGCCCTACGCTGAATAGACTTAACTACCACCAGACCCCCGTAGGTCCGTGTCAGATCCCCAAGCTCAGTCATGCGGTCCTCCGCATCCTTTTTGGAGGTGGCGTAATGAATGACGTCTGCGAGAACGGCTCGTAACATGATTATGAGGCAGCAAGAATTTTATCGAGAACAGCCTTAATACGCGATCCATCAGCCTGTCCCTTCAAGTCCTTAGACAGGACTCCCATAACTTTTCCTGCATGTGAAGGGTCGGTAACTCCAAGTTCTTGGACCTTGGCACGAACATGCATCTCAAGATCGGCGTCACTCATCTGAGCTGGCAAATAGCGTTCCAGGATCTCGAGCTCACGAC
>JBBUCB010000091.1:0-15765 GCA_038058005.1 Patescibacteria group bacterium
GAACAGCCCGCAACTCTTCAGCGTCATTAATAATCCTAAAACGTGGCTTCGACGCGCCATCGCCAGTAAGCGCAGTTAATTGGGGCAAAAAAGTTTCAGCTCGTCGGCGACGAGCTTGAACTTCTTCAAGCTGAAGCGCGAGCATGGTATTGATTCTCTCGGGTGGCTCAGTGACAAAAACTTGTTGTCCGGCCTCGCTAATCGACTTCACCAAACCTTGAGTAGCGAGCTGCTGCAAGGTGTCATAACAAGAAGCGCGTGGTAAGCCGGAGGCCAACGATAGCTGCTGCGCGCCACTTTTCCCAAAACGTAATAAGGTAACGTAAACACAAGCCTGACGCTCGGTAAAACCCAATTGCTCGAGCTCACGTTGAAGGTCGCCCTGCATACATTACTCGTGCGCCGTATCGCGAAGTGCCTTCCACGTAGCCGTGGCCGTCTTCTCCCATGAAAAAGCCTTAACACGTTCGCGGCCTTTAGCACTAAGCTCTTCGCGGCGCTTTTGATCAACCAGCATGGTATCAAGCGCTACGGTCCACTTGGCTATATCAAGGGGCGGAACGAAGATAGCTGCGTCACCGGCAACTTCGCGAACAGCGGGAATATCGCTAGCGACTACGGGAGCACCAGCCGACATCGCTTCAAGTACGGGAATGCCAAAACCTTCGCCAAGCGACGGGAAGGCAAAGCATAGAGCGTTCTCCATAAGTCCGGGAATGTCTTCATCGGGCACATAGCCCAAAAACAGAATGTCGTTCACGCAGTTAGACACCTTGGCCACCTGCAGAGCCTCATCACCTCCAAAGCCTTGGCTACCGGCCAACACGAGTTTAAGCGGATGGCCAACGCCATAGCGTCGACGCAATTCAATAAAGGCTCGGATCAAGGTGACCGGATTCTTTTTAGCCTCCACTCGGCTCACAAACAAAATGTACATGCCGGGAGTAATGTCGTATTTCAACATTACCTGGGCGGCTGGGTTTCGAGGCCCCAGGCCGCTGGCCGGGGCCAAGTGCGTAGCCACAATTCGCTCTTCTGGAACCTTGTAAATATCGATGAGATCTTTTTTGGTAGCTTCGGACACTGCCAAAATGGTTTGCGCCTGCTTCACGATACGCTTCACTGCCCATTCCTGACGACGAAGATTCGCTGGCGGATAAGCAGCCGGAACGTGTCGAAAAACCACGTCGTGCACCGTAGTCATGATCTTAGCTCGACGATGGAACATTGGAATCTCGTGAGCGGGATTGAAAAAGACATCGGGTGGATGCAGAAGCAATTCTCGACTCAGGCGCACGTGCGTCCAGCCCTTCGGCAACCAAAAGCGCAACTCCTTCCACTCCCAACCGGCAGGGAGCGTAAGCGTCGAGGGCTTTGGCTTAGGTGCATACAAAACTACTCGCTCTTCTTCGAGAGTGAGTGGCAGCTGCATCATGGCCGTCAGCAAACGCGCAACGTAACGCTCAACACCGGTCGGGTTCGGTAACAGCAGGGCGGTGCCGTCGATACCGTAAGTGATCATAGGGGATCCGCTGCAGAGATTAGTCATTAGGAATTAGCAGAATTTAGGGATTAGATTTTAGATCACTCAGATCTCTAAACTCTATTTTCAAATCTCTGCTAATTCCTAATGACTAATTACTAAATAAACTGCGTTTGTAGGCCTCAAGGTTCTCGAGTGCCAGTCCGGTTCCGCGTGCCACACACAACTGCGGATCTTCGGCCATGTAGGTAGGCACACTCGTAGCCTCAGCAATCAAGCGATCGAAATTTCTTAGTTGGCTTGAGCCGCCGGAAATCACGATCCCCTTATCCATAACGTCCGCCGACAGCTCCGGCGGAGTTTGGTTCAAAACCTCCTTAAGTGCCACCAGTATACCTTCGAGCAAAGGCTGGATCGCTTCGGTAACGTCATCGCTCGTGACTTCGATAATCTTTGGAAGACCGGTGATCATGTCCCGTCCTTTTACGTCCATTCGTAACTTTTCCGTTAAGTACATGGCCGAACCGCACTTGATCTTAATGTCTTCGGCCGTACGTTCACCGATGGCTAGGTTGTAGGTGCGACGCACAAATTCCATAATCGCGTAGTCCATCTTCACGCCGCCAATACGTACGGAAGTTGAGGCCACGATACCGCCAAGTGAAATCACGGCCATCTCGCTCGTTCCTCCCCCAATCTCCACAATCATGTGACCGTTTGGGCTACCAATAGGAATGTTGGCACCAATGGCAGCCACAATCGGCTGTTTAATAATGTAAGCCGCCTTAGCTCCAGCCGAAAGGGCAGCGTCGATAACAGCACGTCGCTCGGTCGAAGTGATACCGCCTGGAACAGCGATCATGACTTCGGGACGAAAAATACGCACCCCGCCCAAGGCTTTGTTAATAAAATAACGAAGCATGGCTTCTGTTGTTCGATAATCGGCGATAACTCCGTCTTTGAGGGGGCGGCGAGCAACAATAGTATCCGGTGTACGCCCAAGCATGTCCTTAGCTTCCTTACCGACCGCTAAAACTGTTTTATCGAGCTTAGAAACTGCGACTACCGACGGTTCATTAATAATAATGCCCCGTTTCGGGACATACACAAGCACCGTCGTGGTACCGAGGTCGATACCGATCTTTTTACTAAACATAATGCAACCGGATCTTAAGGCACTCAAGACCCGCGAGTCCGACATCGATCGAATACGCCGTCTTCAACGAAGCTTAACTGTAAACAGCTTATCCGTATTCAACCTTGTTGTCACTTCGTAAATATCGTCACCGATAGCTTCCGAATCTTCGCTCGGGTCTGCCGACGTCAACGTGGTATCAAAATCTAAGTTGAGGGTCAAAAGGTTATCCCCTGCACCCATCTGTTTTAGGGCCAATAACCGATAACTTCCGCGATCGATGGCTTTACCAACCGTAGCGGGAAGGTCGTAGGTAAAACTCAAGGTTCCGGTGGTGCCAGGCTCAATGGCAATAAAAGCGCCAAAACTTGTCATGCCAAACTCGTCAGCCACCGTTACCTCGCCGGGTAATAAGCCTGGGTTGCGGGTCTTGTCGTCCTTTAAACTTCCACTCGAAGACACCAAAGTTGAGCCCAGCGGGGCGTAAACACGGGTATAGGTGCGGTAACGGGTAGTTCTCCAGTCAAAGCCACCGTTGTGGGTATACTCGATACTGGTTGTAGCCCTGTACCCCATAGCTGTCTTCTCGATCTCATAGGTAACATGACGGTCCACAACCGGATCAGTCTTCAGGGCGGCCAAGTTGGCATCAACCGTCAATAAAACATCATCACTAGCAGCGGCATTCAAAACACCACCCCAGCCGTTATCTTCAAGGGCCGCCTGCGTCTTGTCGTCATAACTCATGAGGGCAAACTCTTTTTCATCAAAGCCGGCGTGCAGAACACGGAACAATCCAGGCCAAGCAGACGGCGACAACTCGAGGAGTCGATCAACGAGCTCATCAGTTACGAGGCTCACAATCGCTTTGCGGTCATCTACAGACACACCAGCATCAACGTAGCCTTGTTCAACTTGGTACTCCAAAAGTTCAGCAATATTTTCGCTCGTATACGTATGCCCCTCAACCGTAATTGGACCAACCAGAGTCAAGAGGCGGGAAATAAAGGTAGGCGTGATACCGACAACGCCATGGATCTCAGGAATAGGCTGCCCACCGAAAGCCACCTCCTGGCGCATGAGTTGAGCGGCGTCTTTAGCGGTCTGCGCAAAGTCAGGAGACCAGGAAGCATCACGGAAAAACCAGACTGGCTGGGTAAGATATGACACGAGCGGTGGCGGTGGGTTCACGTGGTAAGCAGAGTTGCCCTGCACGTAGGCATCGATCTCATACGAATCACCCGTCACCAAGCTCGCGATTTGGCCGTCACGAACCACCATTAAACCGTAGACGCCAATAAAACCTCCGCCAGGTCTCAGCTCGTCGTTGTTCAGGAACAAAATTAAGAACTGTCGATCTTCTCCGAGACCACCATACTCAGGCGCGATCGCCGCGAACGGCACGAGTATATCGACACTCGTAAGCAGGTCAGGAATCAGCTCGCGTAGTGGCTCGACGGCATTCCGCAAGGCGGGAGTCAAATCGTAATTGTCGAGTCGATCCAGATCGGCCTGAGCTAAACGCAATCGAACCTGCATCTCGCGCAGGTCCGGTAAAGAAGCGGCTAAACCGCCCAACAAAAGGCGCTGCTCATCTTCAGTGAGGTCAGAATACGGACGCGCCTCCGTCGAACCATCGGCGCCAAGCACGACACTACCCGCACCTGAAGCCGTATTGAGGACATCCTGAGCGACTGTCAGGCCGGTCATAATCACTTCCAAAGTTTCGAGCGAAGCACTAATCGCCAACTGGGCGCCTGAAAGCTGTTCGCCCACCCATGGTACGGGTTTCAGATAACTCAAAAAAGAAAAACCGGTCTTCATTTCTTTCAATCCGCTGATAGCGTCCTCCAGGGCCTCGCCGGCGGCAGAAAAATCAGCTGCTTCAACAGCAGTCTCGCCTTCGGCCATGGCCGCTTTAACCCGCAAAGCTCCATCCAACAAAAAAGCCAAACCGATTAAGGTGATAATGACGGTAAGACTAAAAGCGACTATGGCGACGATGAAAAGATTGCGACGTACTCGTCGACGTCGGGGTGGAGGCGGGATCAACGGCTCGACAACAGAAACAGGAATAGGAGCGCTAACCAGCGGACTGGGAGGTTGAAGAAAGTTGTGGGAATTCACGGGGGTTTGGCTGTCCGGAGTGTTTCCGGAAAAACTTGTAAGCGCTTTGAATGTGGCGCCAGGTTAAAGGCGAGCGCAATTGCTGAAAAATTGAGCCGTCAGCTGAGGCTCGACGATGATAGTGTACCATGACGGCCTCTGGATAATAGACAACTTTGTAGCCTGCTTCCCAGAAGCGCCAGCACAAATCGGTGTCTTCGAGATACATGAAAAACCGTTCATCAAAGCTGCCGGTTTTTGCCAGAGCTTCGGCGCGGGTGAACATGGCGCTGCCCATGATCCAGTCCACCTCGATTGTCTGATCATGACTCACATCCTTCATGAGAAAACGATCAAGTATCTTCAACGCCCAAGGCAGACGACCAAGAGGTGTACGACGTAAAACGGGCACTAAGGGATTGGGGTAGCGATAGCAAGAATACTGCAGGCTACCGTCAGCGTTTAAAAGCTTGGGACCGACGATGCCTACCTGCGGGTTGGCCTCCATGTAATAAAACAGTTTTTCCAGCGCGCCGGCAGAAATAATAATATCGGGATTGAAAACCAAAACATACTTACCCCGAGCATGCTTCATGCCCACGTTCATAGCCGAGCCGAAACCTTCGTTGCGCTTGGGGAAATATTTGACCTCAGGGAATTCTTTCTTGAGCATCTCGAGCAAGCCGACATCGGGGTTATTGTCGATAACCAAAACCTCCACGTGCAGCTGAGGAGCTGCCCTGCGCAAACCCCGGAGCGTCTGGCGAATCAAACGACGCTCAAAGGTGTGGACGATAAGGATAGAGACATCAGGAGCCGACATAGTCGCGAATCACCTTACCTGATTCGCGAGCCGTAGCAAAGACCTGTTTGCGCTTGCCCAGCATTTTCACCATCAATCCCCCACTTTTCAAGAGTAATTTGCGAGTTTCCCGTTCAAACAGGAAACCGTACAGGACTCGGCTAGCTTCGTTTAGCCCAATGATTGGGCCATAACGCAATATGTCTCCCAGCGTTAGGTTTTTCAGCAAGAAGAACAGCTGGTTACGCGTTGACATAGCAGCCGGAAAAGGGCGCTGCTTACGACGATCCAAAAAGCGTTGCCACATTGATCGTTTCGCGGCGCCGTACATGCCGCGATAGTGATGAGCCCGAGCAGACGGAACAAAGGCCGCCTTCCAACCAGCACGCCGAGCTCGGATTGCTAGGTCGCAATCTTCTCGGTAGGCAAAAAAATCACTGTCGAGCGGCTCGCCATCAATACACATCTCTTTCAGAGTCGTTGCTCGCCACAAAGCACTCGTGCCCGTAGCGCCGATCAGATCTGTCTTGGCGTCGTACTGACCGGTGTCGATTTCGCCGGCCCCGCGGTCTTCCATGCGCCACGTCTTGGTCATAGCCAGGCCGGTGGTATCGAGGATGTCGGATTTAATATTCTGCTCAACGCCATCATCGAGCGTGATGTCAGCGAAAGCGCGGAGCAATTTTGGTTGCGTAGCCCCAAGCATTGGGTCGGCCTTCAAGGCGACAACAAGCTCCTCGATCATCCGCTCGTGCAAAATCATGTCTGAGTTCAAGATCAAAATAGCTTTGTCTTCCAGATCACTTCCCCAACGTTCTAAAGCAAAACGAATGAGTTGGTTATGCCCCCCCGCAAAACCTTGATTACGCACATTGCGAGCCACCAGATATTGCGGGTGGTGTTGCTGAATATACGCCAAACTCCCATCGGTGCTGCCATTATCCAAAACCCGAATAGTCACGTCTTTGTAGGTCTGAGCTCCAATTGAAGCAAACAGATCCGGCAAATAGCGGAGATCGTTCCACGTCAAAACATTTACAGAAACATGCATAGCTATTTTTCGCGCGGCGTGGCCACTTTCTTGGTAACGTTAAAGCCAAGATACTTTCCTAACATGAAACGCGTCTGAGCATCAAGCGCCGGAATGGCACCAAAGAGAATAAAGGTTACTGGCAAGACAGCCCATTGCAAGAGCATCAACAGCCAGTTCCAGCGCGGGGAGCGACTCGGTCTTGGCGGCAACAAGAAGAAACTTAAACCGCCAGTGACGAACACGCCAAGCGTGGCGCCACGCATCATAAACTCGAGCGTATACGGCGAATTCACAAACAGCGCGCTCTCGGCATTATTGACGGTCAAGAAAGGTAAGTAACCCAGCACGAAAATTAGAAAGGGTGCTGTCGCCCACGTAAACATGCCCTCCAAGTGATTAAAAATGTAACGCAGCTTATAGCGTCGCGGCAGGTTAGGATGCTCTTTAAATTTCGTGAGCATATAGGGAAAGTGTTCAACTCCCCAGGCCCAGCGACGCTGCTGCTTATACAAAGCTACCAAACTCTCCCAATACGTTCCGCCGGCCACGGCATCCATGGAGACCGGCAAGAAAATTGGCGTAACGCGATAGTCGCCATCGTAGTGCAAAAAACCCTGCATGAAGATGCGTGAGTCTTCGCTGACAAGGTCCGGTTCCCAGAAGCCAACCTCGGTCAACATCTTCCACGACATCGAGTGTGAAGAGAAGGTCCACAAACGCTCGGGGCGAACTAACTCCGAGAACAACCAAAACACGGTTCCAAAAGCAGCCACGCGTACAGGAGCTGCGGCGCTCCAAATATTGTTTGAGAACAAAGTGATCGGTTGGTAGGAAGAACGATGAGGTTTATCGACCGTGCGGAACAAATACGCCAAGCAAGCAAAATACTGGGGGTGAGCAATGGTGTCGACGTCGAACGCTGAGACGACAATGTCATCTGGATCGATAGCTTGAGTAGCTAAATATTTCTGGATCTCCTTCCCCATGTGGCGCATGTTAGAACCCTTACCCGGGATCTCGCCTGGGGTGTCTTTCGGATGCAAAGTAAATAACAAGGCCGCGAAATGATGTTGGTAGCGCTTTTCAAGCTCTTCTTTATACCGCTCAAAGTTCCTGCGATCCCGTTCTTCCCCGCCGACGACAACAATAAAGCGATCTTTCCGATATTGAGCTCTGAGCAGTGATTCCATGGCCTCTTCAAGAATAGGGAGATCTTCTTGGAATGTCGGCAACATGACTAAGTGGTAGACCTTGTCCCACTTTGGCAAGGCCGTCAGGCGTTCGTACCAGTTGATCTTTAAGTAACGACGATACTCGCGATATGTGGCAATGACGTGAATAATGAAATAGAAAACTCGCAACATCCAATACAAATCGAATATGATAATAAAGACGACCGCCAGCGTCGGCGCAACAAAAGCTGAAATGATAGCAATACTCAAAATCCCCCAGCTCAGCAGGCCTGGAATCATTTCCAAGAAACGATATTTACCGTACTGACCAAAAGTAGCTGGCATGTATTACACTTTACGCTTGAGCGCATCGCGGTTGGTTTTGGTGATCGTTGGTTCGTGGGCGTAGGTAGGCAGCGCGAAAGCGTGTGGCGCGTGCTCGGACAGCGTGGCTACGATCTCGGCGTCGAGAGCCTGCGGCTCTTTCTCGATCGAAACTACCTGCACACCGAGAGCAAAGGCCAGGGCATTGACCATGGCATGCGAAGTGCGCAGCGCAGTGGCCGAACCGGGGCCTTTCACAAGGACAAAGCCCATGATATCGGCCCGATCGATATTCAGCTTCTGCAACCACATCTCTAGCCCCAACAAGTAGCCTTCTGGCCTGATCTCGAGCGACTCTGGAGCATGCAACCAGCGGTTACCATAAAGACTGCCGAGTACTAAACGAGCGATATCCTGTCCATTCACATACACCATCATACCCTGCCAATACTATCAGTAAGCACAACCCGCTTGCCCTGGAGAATACTCGCCAAGAAACGGTCGCCCACGTCCCGGCGATATTCAAACTCTTCGCGCGGCATGTAGGTATAGTTTACCTCGCGGCCGATCTCCTTCTCAAATTCTGCGATTGAGCGTTGGATCCCCTCCTCCTTTAACTCGCCAACAACGAGAATATCCGTGGGGATGCTAGGCACATCAGTAAAACTACCGGTCAGCACTAAGAGGTCAAGTTTTCCATGCTTAGCGAGCTCTTGGGTCAGGGTGTGATTCATGAGTACCGCTACCTTCTTCATGACTCCCCGAAGATCGTCAAAAATGGGAAAGTCAGAGTTGGCTTGGTAGAAACGCTTATTGTCGATCTTGCTACCGTCCTCCTCACCTTCGCCTTCTCCCCCGGCCACCGGGGAGTTAGAGGGGGCGGTCATTTCACCGTCAACCTCGAGCACAATGCCGATATCAACGAGGTTCTTCAGTTCACGACGAACTGAGTTTAATTGAGCGTCGATCCGTCGAGCCAACTCGCGAACAAAGAAAGATCGTTCACTGTTTTCCAAAAACAGCCCGAGCAAACGAGCGCGTGTACGTGAACCAAAGAGTTGTTCAATCCTAAAGGCCGTACCCTCGGCCTCAACAGCCTCCTCTTCCTTAACCACCTCCACCGGCGGCAAAACCGGGGCTGGAAGCACGTTTTCTGGGGCTGATAGCGGCTGAACAATAGACTTATCCATAGAAGCTGGGGGTAACAGGTAACTTTCTTTTGTATAGGACCGGGTTTGGGTATACTGTAATAGCAAACAGGGGGAAAGAGCAACCGCATGAGCCAGCAACTCGTTATCAAATCGGCCGATCTGGTTATTGCCCCCTCCCGGGGAGAGCTAGATGTCCGCACCGTCCTCCATACACTCCCTCAAGGCAAGGGCTGGGTTTTTGGGTTATTCACCCTTGAACACAAAGAAGATATCGCCCGTGAGCGCGTGGCCCATATCCTCAAAAGCCACCTTGAGCATCTCGCCGCTGATCTAGGTGACGAAACCAATGTCGTGCGCCGCTTTGAACAAGCCCTAAGTCGCGTCAATCGTGATCTTCATCGGGCTGCCAAGGATTTGTCGCTAAATATCGACAAGTTCCACGCCGTGATCGGCGTTTTGTCTCGAGGCCAGATCTTCATGTCCGGCATCGGCAAGCTCAAGGCCCTTTTCCTGCATAAGACAGCTGAACGCCGTTACGTTATCTACGAGCTCGATGCCCAGTTCCACGATGGCCAGGATAAAACCTGGGAAAAGCCCCTGGTGGCTGTTTTAGACGGCGAGCTTCACCCTGGCGACATTTTCTATCTCGCAACTCCCGTTTCTCACCAGGTGCTCGGCATGGATGAACTACAAGACATCCTTGTCACCCTGCCCCCGGCCGGAGCCCTGCAGCGTATTCGCCAATTCTTGCCAGCGACCGAGTATTTCGGCGGTCTCGCCTTTCACGCCATGGAGGACGATAAGACCGGTATCGTGCGCCGCGCCAATCCGATTAGCTCGCTCCAAGAGCTGGAAAACACCAAGGAACAAACAGCTAACGTTCTCGGCGATCAACAGCCCGACCTCGTCAATACTGTTAAAGAAGTGGCTTCCGGCATCAGCAAGCGACTTTCAAGCCCCGGCATGCGCGGAGTCCAAGCAACAGTCAAACGCGGCCTATCGCTTGCTGTTAAAGGTTTGTCGAGTGTCGCCGCAATTATCGCGGCCGTCTTCGTGAAACTGCAAGACGTCACCAAACGCAAACTCGCCGATAACCGTACGTCACGAGCAATGCGCCACGGTGTTGGCAGAACCCGCTCAAATACCGGCAAACCAGGGTTCCTTGGAGCCACCCGAGACTTTTTCCTGGAACTCTCGGCTCCCCGCAAACTTGCACTTTTAGGCTTCATGTTGGTCATGGTTGTGCTCGGTGGCGTGATCTTCCTCAAGGGTGGTGACTCGGATAAACAGCAAACCGAGGTGGCTTTTGCGGCCTCGGTCAAATCAATTGAAGATAAAATTTTGGCCGCTGAAGCTAGTCTGATCTACCGCAATAATGAAGAGGCCCAGCGCACCATGGAAGAAGCGGCCACAGCTCTCGAGACTCTGGCGCGCGATACCAATGAACACGCCAACGAAGCCGAGCGACTCTCGAAAGATTTAGCCGCACTCCAGGCTAAGATTCGCGGTATCACTATTGTTGAGCCAACTCCTCTGGCCGACCTTCGGGGTATCGATTCAAGTGCTTCCTTGCTTACCGCTACGGGGACGGTGAACGGGATTATCGCTCTCGGTGACAACCTTGGTGTTTACAAACTCGATGCCATTGGCCGTACCTGGTTGAAGCAAGAAACAGTCAACGGCCCACTCTCGCGGATTAAATCGAGTACCACGCTCGGAGCCGCGGTCATTGTCGTCGATGCCACCCAACAGCTTGGACGTGTCGATCTGGCCGGTTTGACCTTTAATGCGATCACGAGTGGTACGAACAATATGGCTAGCGTTGAAGACATCACCGTCTATAACGACGCCCTTTACGCCCTCACGGGAGCCAGCCAGCAGTTAGTGAAGATGCGGGCCCAAGGCTTTAACTTCGAAGCTGGAACAGCCTGGATCAGTGCTCGGACTACGGATCTCACCACCGCCCGGGCCGTCGCTATCGACTCGAACGTGTATATCCTGCTAGCCAATGACATTGTAAAGTTTACGAGTGGCCGAGAACAGGATTGGCAAACAGCTACTATCGATCCTCCCCTAGCCCAACCAACTGATCTCTGGACGGCTTTCGAATCTCCCTATCTCTATGTTCTCGATCCAGCTGAAAAGCGTATCCTAGTACTCGTTAAGGAAACCGGAGCTGTGCAGGCACAATACGTTGCCGATGCCTTTGCGGGAGCAGTCGGGTTCATCGTTGAGGAGGCCACAAGCAAGATCACCGTCATTACCGGTACCGAGGCTCTGGAGTTCACGCCGCAGCACCTGATTAAGTAATGAAAAAACGACTCATCAATGAGTCGTTTTTTCATTGGCTCCGGGTCGTGGACGATGTTCGAACCGCTCTCGAGGGCCATCAAGACTATATCGGTATCCCGAACCTAGATCCTACGGCACGTAGTGTTGCGTTATTGTCTCGATAGAGCCACCTGAAAATGTGATGTCAAAGAAACCCGCGCCTGTTCCCAGAGAGTAATATGGGCAGTCATCAGATAAAGCCCTACACTGAGCCTCCGCAGCTAAATATTCTTTGAAGCTTACAGTTTTAAGTTCGCTCTGTGCTGGATCGTCTGGAGTACAGGTGTCCGCGTTACAAATCAATTTCACCGTAATTGTGGAACTATTTCCAAGGACCCAAGTTTCGCGCTTATCTTCATCATTTTGATAGCGCCAATAAAATCCGCCCGGAGCACAAGCAGTCTTACAGCCATCCTTTTCTGCCTCCTCGATGGCAGCATCCCCGCTGAACCAATCAATCGGCTTATAAGTAAGTTTGTTCTCCGATGCGTCCGACACTATCCATAAAGCGGACGTTTTCGTCGTGGTAGACGGAGTATTTGATGCGAGACAACCAGCGCCGAGCGTCACCAACGCTAGCAGAATAAATGATAACTTTTTCATAGCTGGGAATACTTTATTATAAGCACCAAACGATACTCTCCTACCAAATAACTTTAACGTAAAAATCTTCATCAGTATATCAAAGGTTGATGGGAACGCCGAGATTTCTCTCGGCGTTCCCCGGATTCACGTCAGCACTGCGAGAGGAACCGGCGGTGCGTGTAGGCGCTGTAGTACGACATAGGGTGCGTGCTCTTGACGACCCCGTCGTAGTTCAGGTCCAGCGTCGACTCGTACCAATAGTAGTTCGATCCGCTCTGCAGACCGTAGTACATGACCACGTGGCTGCCCGACAGGTTGTAGACCTCGCCCGAGGCCCAGGCGCTGGATGGCCGAGGCGACCGACACGCTCGGCGCGATCTCAAGTTGCATGTGGACGTGATCGTCATCAGTGTTAACCGTTATGAGATAGATTTCCGGGTGTTCCCGAGCTGTGTCGTAAAGCGAGTTCATCAAAGCCTCCTTAACATAGGGTTTAAGGAACTTGTATCGATACTTCGTGTTAAAAACCACGTGGTATTGATGTTGGTAGCTGGAGTGATTGAGGCTTTGGATTCTCATGGTCAGGATCGTAGCACGGGGCCGCTCAGTGCTACGATCCCGATGCAACCATTCATCCCGGCGCTCTTGGGCTACATGATCCTCGTGACGCCCAGACGCGCCGGGTTTTCTGGTAGAGATAACAAAAACACCGCCCACGGGCGGTGTTTTTTGGCTCGCACAGACCCAGAAAAACAGAGGGAGGACATAGACCAAAAATGTATAGTGTAAACCCTGTTAAGATTACAGATATTTTTTAGAGTTTTCTCACTCAGTTTTCATTTGCTGGAATCAAGGAAGCTCGATACTATGGATCGACTATAGGTTTAGTCGTTTTATAGAGTATGAAAAATAAACCTTTCATTGCGGTCGGAGTGATCGTAATGACGATCGTTGTTATAACGTGTTTAGCATTTTTTAGTTCGCCCCGGTCAAACCTTAAGCGAGTGACTATTCCAGAAGGACTTCGCAAGGAACAGATTGCTGATCTCCTGGCAGGGCAACTCGACTGGAGTGATGATGAGAAACGAGCCTGGGTCACGACCTACACCGCTCTCAAAGTCGATTATTTAGAAGGTGTTTACTTCCCTGATACCTATCTCATTCCCATTGACGAGCGACCAATCGATGTAGCCGGGCGTCTACAGCGACGTTTTGATGAAATGTTTTCACCATATTCTCAAGAGGCGCTGGAACAAAATATTAAGTGGACGACGGTAGTGACACTAGCCTCACTCGTACAACGCGAAGCAGCGGATAACGACGATATGCCGCTGATCGCCGGGATCTTGTGGAATCGTCTGAACGAAGACATGAAGCTGGACGTCGACGCTACAGTTCAATATGCGCGTGACCACATCAATCACTATGGTGAAGCGCCGGGTGCATATCAGTCTGTAGACTACGTGATTGAAGGCGACTGGTGGAAGCCGATCCAGATTACGGATAAACAAATAGACTCGGCTTTCAACACCTACACGCATAGCGGCCTTCCGCCTCACCCCATCTCTAATCCTGGAATTGAATCGATAGAGGCTGTGCTCAATTCGGAAGAAACGGATTGTCTGTACTACCTGCATGATGCGGATAAAAATATCCATTGTACCGAAACTTACTCAGAGCACCAGACGAATATTGAGAAATATATTCGCTAATGTGCCCCATGGTTTCGGTGTAGTGAACAGTTCTAACTTCTAATACGGTGTTGGAAGCGGGGTCGATTGGACTGAATAATTTAATAAAAGATTACTTCCATATGAAATATAATCGCTCAGCAGTCGTGGTCGGTGCGCTAGCCCTCTGCTTGTTGGGAGTGGGAACGGTACAGGCAATGAGTAAATCACTCACAAAGGCCGACGAAATCAAGATGAAGCAGGCGATGGTACCAGTTGACGCAGAACAGCCGACTGACCTAGTGGCTATATTTGCTGTTGGTTTTGAAACTGAACTAGCTAACGCGAAAGCCCAATATGCTAAAGAATATGGGGCGAATAATTTTCAGGTACTCAAATATAACGGCTACACCCTGCTCGTTCCTCCTGGTATAGCTGAGAAAGCACTGACAGACGCTCGAGCTCAAGTCGATAGCATGGCTCTCGATCAGGCCAGTTCCGTACCTGACGCCACTACACAGGCTACGCAGGTTGAAACGGTTCGTGAAGTATTTGGTGTAGCAGGTGTGCTTATATATCTCCCTTCCTTGCGAGCTTATGCTGACGAGAAAGGCTTCCAGTACAACTTTCAAGACAATGAACTGATTAGTAAACAAGTAGGTCTGACAAGCGCCCTGCATACTAAATTTGAAGCGGCGTACCCACACCTCAAATCGGGAATTACAAGAACCGCAGTGGTATCTGTTGACCGAGCTCGAACATCAGCAGACTTACTCGTCAGTAAGGCTCTATCCGGAGACCGGACCGAGGGCTTGATGTCAAAAGTTCAGGTGGTCAATTTTGGTGACGCACGAGTAGGCTTCGTTTATGGAAACATGGAAGTACATATCTTGGTCGATCTCGTCACAGGCGACGTCATCAACTTCAATCAGGTAAATTAAACCTATGAAGAATTTAACTACGGCAGCTCTGCTACTAGCCATTGTGTTTGGTTCGTTTGCTTCTTCATTTGGTACTGCTCAGGCGGTCGACTACAGCTATTGTCCAGGAGGAGGTCAGGTAAACGGCTGGTGGGGCACGATTTCTCCAAGCACCAGAGTTTGTCTAACGACGTACTACACATGGAATACACTATCTTTAGCAACAGAAGAGTCGTGGTTTTTCAGTAATGCAACATACGCATCTTGCAATAAGGCTACGCCACCAACAGGCCCTACGTATTACAACAGCTTAGGCACTAGCGCCTACATCCCATCTCCCGATTCTAGCCAGACTAGCTCTGCTCACTACTATCGATGGGGTAGCGCAACAAACTGGAGTCTCCTTGGAACCGTTGACCAGTACAACACATTTGGTTGGATTGGTTTATCGGCCAATAGTTGGCACGCCTTAGATAAACTCAAAATGACTGACTACACAAACGAAGGTACAATCTATAGTAAGCACGTGGACCTCGATGGCTTTAAGTTTACGAACTGCCCTTCCTGATGAGGGCCTGCGAGTAGAAAGTGGAAATAACAAAAACACCGCCCAATCGGGCGGTGTTTTTATTTGTGGATTGAAAGTTACTTAAGGGTCACCTTAGCGCCAGCAGCTTCGAGCTTAGCCTTCATGTCCTCAGCTTCAGCCTTAGGAGCATTCTCCTTAACAGCCTTAGGAGCGGCATCAACGATGTCCTTAGCTTCCTTCAAACCAAGACCAGTCAACTCACGAACAGCTTTGATGACGTTGATCTTGCTGTCACCAGCAGCGGTCAACTCAACGGTGAACGAAGTCTTCTCTTCAGCGGCGGCTCCGACGGTTGCCGTCGGAGCCATCATCATGGCAGGAGCAGCAGCTGAAACACCGAACTTGTCTTCCAAGACCTTTACCAACTCGGCAAGATCGAGAACAGACATCTTTTCTACAGTCTCAACGAGAGACTTGAACTTCTCTGGAACCTCTACGGTTTTCATGTCAGACATATTGCATTT
>JBBUCB010000091.1:15865-25916 GCA_038058005.1 Patescibacteria group bacterium
AATAGCACCGAGCACGGTAACGAGACCACGCAAATTGCCAGCCAGCACGTTGACGAAGCCAGAGATAGGCGCGTTGAGCGTGCCCACCAACTGTCCGAGTAACTGCTGTTTGGTTGGCAAAGCGGCTAAGCGCGTTACCTCTTCTGTGTTCATGAACTTACCGTCGAGGATACCAGCCACCAACTTCATGGTTTCCAGCTTATCCTTGTTGGCGAGCTTCTTGCTTGTAGCAAGCTCCTTGAGGAGCTTAGCGGCCGATACTTCGTCAGCGTAGCCCACGGCTGTCAGGATTGAACCTTCCATGCCCTGGGTATCCATGCCTTCGATTCCAGCTTCCTTGGCGGCCAGCGCGAGCAAGGTACGCTTGGTGATAAACACCTCAACGTTCTGCTCAGCAGCCTTAACGCGGAGCTTGTCCGCATCTTCCATGGTGTAACCGGAGACTTGCGAGAAGGCAGCGGCCTTCATGCGCTTGAGACGATCGGCGACCTTAGCCACAATTACGGCCTTTTGAGCCTTTGTTTTTGGCATACGATCGACCTTTGTAAAAAAATTAGCCCCCATCTGGGGCGCAAAACATATGAAAATATGGCACTTTGCACTATTTTCATCGATTTTCTCGACGGGACCTACGGGGATGATTCCCCTGCCCGAGTTCTGCGAATTTCGATGGTATTTATAGGGTAACCAAAAACGCGCTCACGGTCAAGCCTAATCTAGAGTTTTCCTATTCTCCCTCATCAGGACCCTTGCTTTTCGCGCTGCTCTGTACCAAAGCCAATCGACGCGACAATTGGCGAACGGTACGCTCTTGCGCGGCCTTCGCGGCTCGTAACGTCTTAACTTCATGACGCAGACTGAGTAAGCGCTTGTTCAAGCGCGCTGCAGACCGAGGTGATTGGGGTAGGCCCAATCTTGACACAATACGCAGGAGTACGATGAAAATAGCTAACAGCAAACCACTCATGATCGCCAGCCGAGGCATAGGGATGTCTGACAAGACGATATTTATGCCCCCTCTGCCATCCACAAAAAAGTTCGCGGTCACCGTTGAAGAAGCATTTCCCGCGGCATCATATGCCGTAATCGCAAGCGTGTGATCGCCAAACCCAAGTCTTTCAAGTTCATACCCCTCACCGCTCGTCAATTCTGCCGCAGTGACCCTAGTAGACTTACCGCCATCTACGGCTAGCTCGTAATATGCCACTCCGGAAGCCTCATCGACAGCTCCAAAAATAAGCGTTGGCCGCCGTGGCTGTGTGTCGGCAGGACCCGAAAAAGTTATCTCGGGCGCAGTTGGCGGCTGCGTGTCGACTTGGAATGGAAAGTGCGTCACCGGTCCCCAGCCCTGCGCATTTCTGTAACGAATATGGAAATACCAGATGCCATCATCAACATCAGTATATTCCTGATTGTTAAAAATTCCGTCAGACGTTGTTCCTGGGTCTTCGGTTGCATTCTGCGTTGCCAAAACATTTACCCCGGTAGTACCACTTGGCAAACTCCATTGAAACGCGGGGTCGTTATGACTGTACCAAAGTGTGGTATCGACGTGCGTGACGGAAGTCACAGCTGGCGCTTCCGGCAAGCCTGTCGCCACAGGTTTGTCCTCAGATTTCGGCGTCGAAACACCGTCGGCGGCCACAAAGGTAAAATTCGCTCCCCCTACGCTCTGCAAGATATTTGTGCCTAAACCATCGTTCGCTAGTGCCGAACTACTCACAAAACTCACAGGCGCTGATCCAATATCCTTTACCTTGAATGTCAAGGTTAACACCATCCCTCCTGACCCCACAAACCCAGGATTTAAAACAATCCCTTCAAATGAGACTGTGCCATTCGCATTTGAATAGCTTGGCTCTTGGGCCCAAAGACTGGTAATGCCCGTCTTTGACAAACCAACAACCTCCATTTTTTCCTCAGGGAAAGATAGAGTCCCTGAATACGCGTTAATCGACGTGCCATCCGGTGACGATATGTAAACACCTACATTGAAAGTGCTGCCCACCTTGTGCGACCCCGATGACGGCGACAAATAAAGGCTTGCAGCCCAAGCGTTGGTAGTCCAAAATAAAGAAAAGATGAAGACAACAAAAAAACCGTAAGCAAATTTTAACCACGTTGTCTGTGTTTCCCCCATAGTTTACGAATCGCTGGCAGACGTACCAAAATAACGGTCAAAACGAGCACTATTGGAATCATTAGTAGGATACCATACTCGATATACCTGGAGACGCTGGCCGGTGGCACAATCTGCTCTACCCGCGTGTTACCCGCCAAGTCTACTGCACGCACCTGAACCAGGTGATGATTATTTTGACGTTCAAGTAAATACGGACTTGTGGCCAGTTGCCAATCTCCTGCAAATAATCCTGAACCTTCCTGCACTTCAAAATAGTCGAGGCCTGAAATCTTGTCTTGTGTGGTAAAGCTTATAAACCACTGATTGTGATAAAGAGACTGATCTCTGGCGATAACTGGGGTAAACGCCTCCGGAGGATTATGATCTTCTGGCAGGGTGAAGACTGGAACCTCAGCTTCCTTGGACACGGTCAGCTCGAGCGGAGCAACGCCCAGCCGAATTTCAGTACCCAGACCGTCATGCAAAAAGATCTGACCGTTCTCAAAATCGATAATCGCGTTCTGACCATCACCAATCGTCAAAATTAAAGAAAAGAGGTACAATTGATTACCGTTGTAACCCCCAGGGATAACGCCGGAGAAATTCACGCCTTCGGGAGTGGCGTGCGGACGCTCAACCCACAGGGATATGTTGGATTGTGCGTCGAGGGTTGAGGCAAGACTGATGTTGTCAGGCAGCGTGACGTTGCCCGAAACAACATTCACAAATTCGCCCTGCGTATCCACAAGGACATCAACTTCGATTGTGGAGCCAACGGCCACCTCTGGATTTTTAGTACCAAAGTAGAGGAGCGCCATAATTAGCCGGTCCAATAATAAGCCATAATACTTAAGTCGACTAAATCGACTTTGGAATCCCCTGACAGACGAGCGCTTTCAATGAGCAAAAAGGTATCGTCCAGTGGACGCTTGTACCAGAACGCCACAATGGAGTAGTCAACCAGGTTCACACGTCCATCACAATTTATATCCGCGCGACCACAAATATCGCTTCCGATGGGCAAATTAATGACATCAACCTTGAACGATGCCGCCATGCTATAACCGCTCAGACCGCCCCCAGCCGCCGCTTTCGATTTGGTAATATGGTCACCAACCTCCAAGTCTACGGTATTATAGTTGTAAAGATAGGCACCGGCCTCGTCCGAGAGCGTTTTTACAAAATACTCAGTAGCTGAGTTCACTGCAATCGTAATCTCAGCCTCGGGTGTGGACTGACCAAAGATAGCAATGTTATCTCCATATTTTACGCTTGCCTTGTCAACAGCGATGGTAGGAGCAATAAAAATACCCGACACCTTGGTAATATAGCCTTCGGTTACACCAATCGGAAATGTCACCAAACTTGAACGGCGACCCTCGGCGTCCTCTGCATAGAGTGCAAAGAAATAATTGCCAGTCACTAAATTTGTCAGCTGAATGGTAAACAATGAATCGGCTCCGGCGGTAGTAGTGCCAACAATCTGGGCATCTTTGAGAAGCGTTACTTCACTGCCTGGATACGCACGGCCGTTAAAATTTACCGTGGCCCGACTTGTGGTCGTGCCTCCTCCTCCGCCGCCGCCTCCCCCACCCCCGCCGCCGCCACTTGATGGAGCTGTCGGCGTTGCGCTCACCTCAGCCGATTGAGCTAGCGCCTGAGCAGAGGCATCCCTGGCTTGGATCACAAAATAATAGGTGGTGCTATTTGTTAACCCGGTGCGTGTAGATGCCAAAGTACTGCCGACATCGGTATATGTATACGGCCCTCCGGCTGTTGTAGACTGGCCTACCGCATACGAAGAGACCGCTTCTCCGCCAGTTGGAACCGCCGCCGTCCACGTTAACGCCACCTGGGCATTGCCAGCCGTAGCAGAAATAATTGGTGAAGTAGTGGTAGCGTAATACTGAAAACCCGAACGCAGCGTGTACGTACTGCCCAAAGATTCTCCAGTGACGGTTTGGGTAGTGCTCGAATAGTACTCAAAGCCGGACGAAGTTGCTCGTCCGGCTTCAGCGGTGATGACTGGATCGCGAATAATGAAGGTGGAGCCGCTGTAGTCAGTTGCCAATAAACTAGCCGGTAAAAACCAAGCAAGACTAAGAGCAAGACTGACGAGCGTGAACTTGGGCATTATGGTTGCGTGTCTTCAGCAGAGGCGTCAGGATTTTCTACTGTTTCACCGGCTACTTCTGGCTGAATCGGGGCTCCGCTTGATTCGCCAATGTTAATTGGTGCAACTTCGATAATCTTATCAGCCGCAGGATCATAAAGAATGGCTTTCTTGGCCTTTGCAAACAGCAAAACCCTGTCTCCAGACTTGGCGTTAGCAAAAAAAGGCTGGTCTTTGAGAAGTTCTGGGTCAGAAACCGTAGCGATGGTAGGCATTTCGTCAGTTGGCAAAACAATTAAACGTCCAACTTGCTCCATAACCGCCTGAGCTTCAGCCTGAGCTATGGCGTCTGGGCTATTTTCTACGGATCGCAGCTGAACGAATAAATACGCGGTTGTGGCCGAAGTAAACACCAGCAGTAACGAAAGCCCAGCAATCACCATTTTCATCATATTGTGGATAAATGAGTGTGTTAAGCAGCACTATAACACAGATCCTTTTTCCGTAAAAAGTGTTGTACCCACCCGAGAGATCGCTCTCGGGTGGGTACACGGTGTTGGCCCGCCGCGTAGCAGCGGGCGCAGTGGTCGCGGTGGCGGGCTCAGCAGCCCTGGTTCACCACGCCGTCGCAGTCATCGTCCACGGTGTCGGGGTTGCCCACATCGTCGAAACACTTATCGACGGTGTTCGGCTTGGTCCCGAAGGCGGAGTCGTCGCAGTCGTGATCCTCCGGCCCCACGACGCCGTCGTCGTTGGAGTCGCAGGAGACGTGATCGGGCTCGTGCTGGCAGTCGGTGTAGGCGGTGTTCTGATCGCCGTACCCGTCGCCGTCAGCATCCACGCACCACTCGTACTCGGTGGCCTCGTCCACGACCCCGTCGCAGTCGTTGTCCAGTCGGTCGCAGGCTTCGGGCGCTCCTGGCCTGAAGGCGTCTCCCATCTGGTTCTGATTGTCGTTGCAGTCACCGGTGCCTCCGGTGAAGCCGTCTCCATCCCGATCCTGGTTGCGCGTGGAGCCGTCGCAGTTCCAGTCCTCGTTGGCAGGGGCGCCGGTCTCGCTCGCGAACGGGTACCGGTGAGCGGCGAAGTCCGCGCAGTCGCGACGGAACGCCGGCCGCTCGTGATCCCACTCACAGCTCCCCACCCAGAAGCAGACCCAGTCGGTGTTGGGCGCCTGCCACCAACCCGGCGGCTGGTTGTAGTCGCAGGTGCTGGCGGTGGCGCTCAGCTTGCCGCCGAAGCCGTCACCGTCGTGGTCCACGCGCCAGTCGGCGTCCAGGTTCACTTCGGTGGTGGCCGCGTTGCAGTCATCGTCCACCCCATTGCAGACCTCGGTGGCCCTGGGGTTCACGGCGGGGTCGTTGTCGTTGCAGTCCACGGACGCAGGGAAGGTATCCCCGTCGTTGTCCGTGATGGTGGGATCCTGGGCCAGCGCCGGCTGCGCGCCGAGCAGCTGGAACACCAGCAGCACCACGCCGAGCAGGGCCCGCATGAAGTTGGTCATGTTCCCCTCACGGTTGTTGATGTTGGCGGTCACGGCGAGCACCCCATCAGGCCCTCGTCGATGGCGCCGTCGCAGTTGTTGTCCTGGCCATCGCAGATCTCGGCGGCGCCCGCCTTGACCAGGATCATCGCGTCGTTGCAGTCGTCGCCGTTGCCCACGTGATCGGACGGGCGCGCGCAGATGTCCACGCACAGGTTGAAGTCGCCCTTCCCATCGAGATCGGCGTCCAGGCACCACGACGGGATCAGGAAGTCGTCGGTGTTGCCGTTGCAGTCGTCGTCGACGTCGTTGCAGGTCTCGATGGCCTGGGGGTGCACGTTGGTCCCGTTGTTCAACGGGTTATCGTTGCAGTCCCCCTGGGCGTTGGTCCAGGTGTCCCCGTCGTTGTCGGCGTCCGGCAGGGATCCATCGCAGTTCAGATCCTCCAGTCCGCCCGTCAGCTCCAGCTGACCCGGGTAGACGTCGCCGCGCGCGTCGTTGCAGTCGTCGCTGTTCAGCACGTAGCCGTTCAGCTGCGTACACGACGTGATGGTGACACCGCTGTTGCCGTGGGAGTCACCGTCGCTGTCCTGGTACCAGCTCCGGTTGTCCGGGATACCCTCGTCGGCCGTCCCGTCACAGTCCTCGTCCACACCGTCACAGAGCTCCTCCCCGTGATTCGGGTAGATGCTCGCGCCCACACCGGGCGTGTCGTTGCAGTCAGTACCGCCGGTGGCGATCGACGCGTAGCCGTCGCCGTCAGCGTCGGCCGCGAAGGCCGGCTGTCCGATGATCGTGAGGAGGATCATGCAGAACAGTGCGAACACTGCCTGCACCCCCCCCTTCAGCCTCTGGCTATCCATGCTCACTCCAGTCCTGAGTACGTGCTGTACTCAATTTGGACGACAGAAGCATAGCACTAGTTAGATAAAGAAATCCTAAAGTCCCGCGCCACTCTCTGCGGCAGGAACCGGAGCAGGCTCAGCTGGCACTGATACTTCCGTGGTTGGAATAGGCTCTGGAGCCGGAGACGGTATTTCTGGCTCCGATACTACATCAGGAACCTCCAAGTTAACTTGGTCCTCGATGACAAGAATTTCTTCGCTTGGCACATCGCTATCTGGAATGGAAACAGAATCTACCGGCTCGTCCGGAATCACCACCGGATCAGGGGCAATAATAATCGGAGCAATCTCCTCAACCGATGGCTGATTGAAGACAGGGACTTCAACTTGTTCAGGCTCTACTGTAACCCGCGTAGTGGGAACCGAGAAAGCCGTAAGCGGGCCATCAACTGCCCAAGCCGTCCAACTAAAGGAAGTATCTTGAACGGCTGGCGCAGCTAAACGGATCACAAAACCGGTTTGACTCTTGCGATAGATCACATACGGGGATGAGGATGACAAGTAAGCCTGAACTAACTCTGCATTCTGTAAGCTTTCATCAACAAATGACGTTGCTGGATCATCAGTCACATCGTCCAAGGTAACACTCGCATTCACAATCGGCTGCTGCGCGTATGGCTCAATAAAACGAACTGTCACTTCTTGAGCACCAGCCTTGATCACTGCAAAGCCGGCGGTATCTGCGTTGAAGTACGGCCTACCGATAAAGGTAGTATCAGATAACACCTGGAGCATTTGGCCGGTGGCGCTCAGTGCATCCACGCTCAGGCCACCAATAACTGTGGCTTGGCCGTTGACGTTCAGACTGTTCGTAGCCAGATTCGTGGTCAAGAGATCGACGAGTGACAAGACAGTGAGCTCCGCTCCTGGCTCTGTGGCTAATTGTTGCAATTGGGTGAGTTGTGCCGTCAAATCCGTCACGGTAGCCGAAAGAGCTGCG
The DNA here is from genome assembly GCA_038058005.1 of Patescibacteria group bacterium. GTDB lineage: Bacteria > Patescibacteriota > Patescibacteriia > UBA9934 > UBA9934 > JAGORL01. Next base: position 23,429 of record JBBUCB010000091.1, read on the forward strand.
TAGGAAGTCTCTAATCCTAGAAGCTTCTCGTTAATTGGGGTTAAGCCAGCTGTCAAAGCGTCACCCACCGTAGTGCTTACCATCTCCAAAGTCACAGCATTCGCCACCTGTTCGTCTGCAGTCACTTCAAGTCCAGCTACCACTTCCTGATCAACAATCTCAGCCTCTGCAGCCTCGGCATTCGCAAGCGAAACCTCCACCAGTGATTGATCGACATCCGGGAGCTGGGTTGGGTCAATTGATGGCACTATCACGCCGTTCCAATAGGTCTCCTTCACAAATACTTTGACTAAGCCCTCGACATTCCCCACGTACTCAGAGTCAGCCAAGGCTTGACCGATCACTTTTCCCGCATGCGTTGCCTTCATGGCCACACCTGGTTTTGATGATGCCGTCAGATAATCACCGGCCCTCACTACCCCAGCTTCTGTACTCACACGCACGGGAACACGACCAGCCAGTGCCAAATTCACAGGGATTGTGGCAGCGGCAGTCATATCGTTCTCCGACAAAATCAGGCCTGGCTTGGTCGAAACCACACCTAAGATATTACTGCCATACGGCGTTGCTGACTTCCGAATGCCACCAGGAATGGCGGGGTCGATCTCCACAACGTCGCCCGGGCCAATAGTGGCATCTCTGGTGTAGTAAATTTCCGCCAAGTCGGCACCGGTAGTTTTGTAGGCTAATAAGCTACTGCCCTGATACACCGTGGTGTTAGTAGCTGTTGCAGTGTTCTGGGCCCACTGGATGGTGACGTTGCCGCTAGTTGTAGAGTTAACAACAGTACCAGAAAGAATAACGACCTCGTTGGTTCCTGTACCAGCTACAAGTCCCGACGTTGTCCCACAAGGGGTGACCACTGTTGAGGTAGAACCCTGAGGATCAGTCACGCCCATAAAACACGCAGCTGAGGCCGGCGCAGTAATAGCGAACTGTATATCTGGAGTGGTGCCGGAAACCCAGAGCATATTCGCATAAAAAATGTAGCTGTCACTGGCGGCAATCGCAAACGTCAGTACATCGTCATTTTGGAGCGTACCTACATTGTTAATGACTTCATTCGCAGTCTTCGCGATGGTTATACTGGCCCGGTCTGTGCCGCAACTAAATGTTGAGGTTGTGGTATCCCATAACAACTTGGAACCGGTAGTGTCACAGTCCGACAGACCAAACCCAGCCATAGTTGATGAAGAATTGCCAACAATGGCCACAGTGTCGTTGGTGTCTCCAATTGAGATGCTGTCGGCATCAGTATTCGTGCCAATGGTTACCGTGTCGCAACCAGCAGAATTACACAAACTGAGCGAGGTGGCATTGGTGTTGCCAAGTGTCAAGGCACCTGCCGTGGAGCGGTCATGGTCATTACCACTTACCGTACCCGTAGTCGTGATGTTATCTGCACCGGTGTCGATGGCACCAAAGTTAGAGGTTATTGAGCCGGCATCAAGCGCGCCAGTGCCGATAATCGCAGTGGCTACTGCGTCATTTGTATCCACAAGGGCAGCATCCTTGCCATCAAGTCTCAGAACCTCCGTTCCCGTTAACGTGGAGCCGCCAATGTCAAAGATGTTTGTGAAGGTCCCTGAGAATACGATGCCAGTTGTGAATGTGCCACCAGCGGTATCCACCAAATTCAAGCCGTTCGTTAAGTTACCGGCCGAATTCGTAATTTCAATACCGTCCGTCATGCCACCGTTAGCAGCCACGTCTATAGTGATGGCGTTGTCGACCACCGTCGTACCCGTGACAGTAGTATCTAATTGCTGAAGTAATAACAAGGATTCGGTATTTAGGTCGCCGGTTGTATTCGTAGAAACTGCATTCGTAATCACGATGCCGTTATCCGTTCCAGCAGTACCTCCATTGTTATCTAGGTTGAAGACCAGGCCGTCGTGAGCGGTAGTTGTGAACTCCCAATCCATGGTTTGTTCGGTTGTACCCATCGCAATGGCACCGTTTCCAACGGCATCGCCGATGGCATCCCATGCTGTTGCGCCGCCCGCAACACAGCTCTGCCATTCAAAGAGTGCGCCTCCACCGGTCTCGTATGTCAAACAAAATTCATCAGTCAACGCTCCCTGTGCGTTTAAGTCTGCTTCCGCGATCGTGTCGTCTAGGATGTCAGCGGATTCAATGTTGGTAATACTGTTACCGGTGCCATTAGCGTCCAGACTGACGTTAGTGATCGCACCGGTGGCGTCTATGTCCCAGTCTGAGGAGTTAATGGCGACGGTTGCCGAGTTGTTGCCAATTGTAGTGACCCCAGTAGAACTTAAGGTAGTGAAGGCACCCGTAGATGGAGAGGAGGCCCCTATAGCCGTGCCATCAATGGCGCCGCCGTTAATGTCGACGGTGGTGACGGTTAAAGTGCCAGAATCTGTCAGCTCACCGTAGGTAATGCCGCCATCGAGGAGGTTAAGTTCTGCCCCAGAGATAAGTGTGCCAGCATTGTCGATAATGTTCGTAAACGTGCCGCCAGCGTCGA
>JBBUCB010000092.1:0-7200 GCA_038058005.1 Patescibacteria group bacterium
GGGCCGACATGGAATATTGCTTGGTCGAGAGCGCGGGGGAGAAGTACATCGTTGCTAAGTCCCGCGTTGAGGAGGTTTTTAAGGGTAAGGACTTTACGATCGTTGAAGTCTTCATCGGCAACAAGCTGTCAGAGTCGACTTACGACCCGATCTTCTCGTACTTCTCAAAGCACGCTAACGCCTTCCGCGTTGTGGCTGCCGATTTTGTGTCCGATGACAGCGGTACAGGCATTGTGCACATCGCTCCGGCCTTTGGCTCGGACGACATGATGCTCGGTGAGACCGAAAGCGTGAAGCCGCTCTTTCACGTCAAAACGAACGGCCAGTTTGTGCCAGAAGTTGCTGACGCCCTCGAGGCTGAAGGCTACAAGGTGGCCGGCATCCCAATGAAAGCCAAGGGAGTTTACAGTGAAATCGATATTCAGATCATCAAGTGGCTAGCTCACAAGGGTAAACTCTTTGCCAAAGAGAAGGTCGTGCACACGTATCCGCACTGTTGGCGTTGCGACACCCCACTTTTGAACTACGCGGCCAATTCTTGGTTTGTGAAGGTCTCAACCATGAACGATGAGCTCGTAAAGAACAACGAGACCATCAATTGGGTTCCCGACAACATTAAGGAAGGCCGCTTTGGTAAGTGGCTAGAGGGAGCGCATGACTGGGCCATCTCGCGTTCACGCTATTGGGGTACTCCGCTTCCAGTTTGGCGAGCCGAGGATGGTCATACCTACGTGATTGGCTCTAAGGAAGAGCTCGAAAAATTGGTTGGCCATGAGGTCAAAGATTTACATAAGCATGTCATCGATAATCTCACCTTCACCATCGAGGGGCGTGAATATCGTCGTATCCCGGAGGTGCTCGATTGCTGGTTTGAATCTGGTTCGATGCCGTACTCGCAGTTACATTATCCGTTCGAGAACGAGCGGGGTTTCGAGAAGAAGTTCCCAGCCGAGTTTATCGCCGAAGGTCAGGATCAAACCCGTGGCTGGTTCTACACCTTGCACGTCTTAGCAAACGCGCTCTTTGGAAGCGCCGCTTTTAAGAACGTCATTGTGAACGGCATTGTTTTGGCTGAGGATGGCAAGAAGATGAGTAAGCGCTTGAACAACTATCCGGACCCCATGGTCGTCATGGAAAAATATGGCGCCGACGCCGTCCGTTATTACCTCATGTCTTCGCCGGTGGTGCGGGCCGAGAACCTCCGTTTTAGTGAGGCGGGTGTGGATGAGGTGGGGAAGAAGTTTATAACTATTCTTCGCAATTGTTTGAGCTTCTACAAGCTCTACGCCGAGCATGATGACGGTCGTGAACCTAGCGAAACGCACGTGCTTGATGCTTGGATTATCGCTCGTTTGAACGAGACGCTTGAGGCCGAGACGAAAGGTCTCGAGGCGTACGAGCTCGCCGATGCTTCCCGCGTTCTCCAGTCGTTCGTAACTGACTTGTCGACCTGGTATGTTCGTCGTTCACGTGATCGTATGAAGACTGCCAGTGACGATCGTGCGGAGGCTTTGGCGACCTTGCGTTTGGTCATGAAAATCTTCTCCAAGATGTTGGCCCCGTTCATGCCGTTCCTGGCTGAGGTCGTCTACCAGGAGTTGAAGAAGAAGCCTTGGGACGATGCCGGTGAATCTGTGCACTTGTCGAGCTGGCCAACAGCCGCCAAGGTCGATCAGAAGTCGATCGCTGCCATGGGCGAGGTTCGAGCTATCGTTTCCCGTATCATGGAAGTTCGCGATCAGGCTGGCAAAGCTGTGAAGCAGGCGCTTGGATCTGTCGTCATCACCACACCAAGCGGCAAACTCACCAAAAAGTATCTCGCGGTTATTCTCGATGAGGTCAACGTGAAGAAGGCAACGGTGAAGAAGGGGGATGAGCTCGCGGTTGAACTCGACTTAACCCTTACGCCAGAATTGATTCGTGAAGGCATGGCCCGTGAGCTTACACGTCGTGTCAACGGCCTCCGTAAAGATGCTGGACTTACGATTGCTGACCGGATCGAGCTCAAGGTGTGGTCCACCTCAGAAGAGGTGAAGACTATGCTTAAGGAATACGCAGAAGCTATCGCCGCCGATACTTTGTCGACCAAAGTCGACTTCGCCCAAGGCCTTACTATCGATCATCAAGCTGAATTCCGAGTGGCAGAACAAGATATTTGGATCGGGTTCTAAGTTCATACAAAGAAAAACGACCCACTAAGACAGAATCCCGCCACGCACGAAGCGGGACGGGACTCGAGTCGACTTGACGCGGCCGAAGCGGCGTCGCTGTCGAACGGATGTGATTCAGGCAGCGGCAGTAGCGCTGACCGAGACGGTGTAGAGGTGCAGGACGTCGAGGCTGTGGAGCCCCTTGGCCATGATGATGGCCTCGCGCGATCCGACCAGGCGATCGCGATCGATCTTCAGCACGTCCTCGTAGACCTCGAGTCGTCTGATCATGACGAGCTCGTTCAAGAGGTCGGACCAGGCACCCAGGTGCCAGATCAGCTCGCCGACGATCTCGATCTGCTGTTCGCTGAGCACGGTGCCTCGATTGAGGGGGCGACTGAGCGAGTAGCTCTTGATGAGCGCTCGGAAGCGCTCACGGATCTCGACAGGGGCGGGGAATTCGGAGGGTACGTAGGTCGCACGCAAGGTCATGTTGATCACCTCGGTTTTTGTCAGAAGAATTCAGACAAAGCTGCAAGATAGTACTATAGCTAGCTAAATTGTCAATCTTTTCAACTACTTTTGCTGAATTACTCGTTGATTCCAGCGTTTTGGGAGTTTGAATTGGCGGAGGCTCTGCTCTAAGCGATCGACGTGTTCCTGGGGTACGCCATGTGTATTACGAGGGCCCGCGATGCTGGCTGGGCAGTCGAAAGTGATGATTTCCGGTTGGTAGCCGTACACTTGAGCCAGGGCGTAATAGGGGGCCACGTCGACCGGATTGATATTGGTGTTGTCGACGACTACCGTTTCATCGCCGCGCTCAAGCACGGCTAGGAATTTTCTTAAACAGTCGGTATGAGCTTCGGCGAGTTTTTCATCGACACGCTCGTACTTACCCGTTTCATCAGTAAAAAAGTCGTCAGTGGAGACGATAGTGGCGTTCTGGAGAGTTTTTGCGTACGTCGATTTCCCACAACCCGGGATACCGCGTAAAATGACTACACGTTTCATATCCTCAAGCCTAAAGAGGAAAGACCAAAGTGTAAAGTGTTATGCCCGCGACGATTCTGCTTTGTCCCAAAAATGATGAGGAGTCGTTGTTGATTTTGAAAATTGCTCAGGCCGCCGGTTACCCGGTGGTCATTTCCGAGCAGCCTCACGGCGCTCGCTTGTATAACGAACCTAATCTTATTTCTCGCCTCAAATACGCTGATCTCGATGCTCGCCGTGTAGCTATTGTTGAGATGCCCGGGCCAGCGGTGGAAGAGGAATTACGCTTGATCGGTTACGAGGTGATCATTATCGATCATCATCGCTACGAAGACATGGATCGCATGCAGCACCTGAGCTCACTCGAGCAGTTTTTGAACGTTTACGAGATTAGCGACGCTCAACTGCAGAAGCTCGGGTTCGATCCCATGCTCGTGCGAGGAGTAGGTATGATCGATCGGGGATTTGTCTGGGAGTTGAAGAAAGAGGGCATCGCCAAAGACGATCAAAAGCGTATCCGCGATTACTACGTCGACCTCATGCGCGAACTAGGTAGTCCGTCGGCCGAGGCGGTGGAGGAAGCTAAGCGTGCTTGGGAGGCTCGTGAACAGGCCGGCGACATTCTCATCGTAAAATCTCGTCGCGCTGATGTGAAGATTCGCGAGGCGTTGAGTTTTGTACTTGCTGACTTATATGAAGAGCCGCCCCAGGTGCTGATTTTAGAGGGCAATGGCCGAGTTTCGCTGCAGGATTCAGATCTGGCTCCCAAACTCCATAAAGCTTTTGGTGGTTTCACGTTTGGACAAGATCGCTGTTGGGGCTTTGCGCCAGAGCCAGGTCGTCCGGCTCCGACGATCGAAAACATCCTTAAGGTTAGTGTAGAATAGTCGGGTATGCCAACAGATGTTAAACAAACCTTGATGAAGCTCGGCTTGAGTGACTCCGAGGCTCGTGTCTATCTCTCCATGCTCAAGCTCGGAGAACATGGCGTTCAGCAGATTGCTCGGGAATCGAAAATTTCTCGCACAGCTGCATACGAAATCGTGAACACGTTGCAGAAAAAGGGGCTCGTGAGTGAAATTACTCGTGGCAAGAAAAATGTCTTCGCGGCCGAGGATCCTGAAAAGCTTGAGGCCTATTTTGAGCAGCGAATTAAGGACATACATACCGAACTCGACACCCTGCGTCGTATTACGCCAGAGCTCCGCGTCATGCAGGGCGGGGGAGACAAGTCACGGGTGCGTTTTTTTACGGGTGAGGAGGGCTTGAAAGCACTTTACCGCGATGTCGAGCTCGTGGCACCGCGTGAATTGCTGGAATTTTCTAATATCGACGCCGTGTATCAGTACCTCGACGCCAAGTTGTTGGTGAGTGCTCGTATAGTTATCAATTACGACCGCACGCGAGTGAAGATGTTGCACCGTGGTCTGCCCCGCCGTCACTCCAAAAATGTGCAATTGCGACGTCTGACAGACGAGGTCGGCGATTTCCAGGGCGATGTTTGGATTTATGCTAATCGGATCGCGTATATTAACTTTGTGACACGCCTTGAAGTGGTCATTGTCGATAACCAAATTTTTTCCGACTCCATGCGGGCACTTTTCATGGCGGCCTGGAACACGAGCCAAGACACCCCTCCGAGTGATATCGTTGCCCCCTAAGCATGTTTAACCAACTTTACAAGTCTAAGAAAACCGCACCGGGGCCGGCGACGGTCTATTTTCTCGATTGGATGCATGACCAGGTTTTGCAGCCTGAAATTGAACAGCGGGTCGGTAAGCTTTTTGAGCGACTCGTGAAGATCGCTTCACCACTTGGTCGGCTGAAAACGACTCCGCAGTCGCCTCCATTCCATGCCGAAGGGGATATGGTCGCTGATCATGTGAAGCGAATTCTATGCGGACTTGATGCCTTTGAACGTGGCGCAAGTTTGGTTACGGTAGAGGAGTTTGCTCGCGAAAAAGACTACGTGCTCGAGTTCATGGAGCTCGAGAATACTTTGCTCTCACAAGCTGATCTCTTGTCTGCCTACGCTGTCTGTCACGATGTTGCTAAGGCCGACGCATTGTTTTTCGAAGCTCTTCCAGGAAGTAAGGGCGAAGCTGAGGGTTTTGTGTCTCGGCCATCACGCCTGGCCACCGAGCCTGAACTGATCCGTTACGACAAGCTACGTCGAGCGCATGAGGCTTCAGGTTCCGCTCAAAGTTTTTTCGAAACTTACGGCATCATCGTTCACTACCCTGAGCATGGCCGCCGCGGGGCTTCAGATGAGTATGCCACTACTCGGGAAGCCGTTCTTGATGCCCTCGATGTCTCTCCATCGAAAGCGAAGCTTTTCACCGAGCTGATTCGCTGCCACATGGAGGTTATTCAGGGCTTCAGCAAGGGACCTGACCCCGTAAAATACACAGCCTTGGCGGCCATTGCGGAACGGGCTGGCCTGAACACTCCCGTTTTTCTCGATCTTTTGCCGGCTACGGTCTTTCTTGACTCAGTCCTTGGTAGTTTGGTGTATGTGAATGGTACGTATAGCGCCGACATTCACATTCTTTTAAACTTGTTTAGGTCAGAACGTGAAGCTAGGCCTGAGCGTCATGCCGCTCGTGAAGAAGCTTTACGTCGTGGCCGCAAAACGGCCTTGCGTGATGCACTGAAACAGGCCAAGATTGATGCAGACACCGTCTTCGAGCTCCTGAAGACCCCCTACGGGCCCGTGCGTGGCGAGGTGATGACGAAAGTTCACGAACTGATTCGCAATCCGGAAGGTAAAAGTAACTTCGCCGAGCACACGGAAGAGCTTCGACGTCGCGCTCATGTAGCTCATAAGCTCCTTAGCGAGCAAGATCTCACCCTCGAGTAATTATGATCGCATTTTTGGAAGGTATTTTGGCTGAACATGAAGTTGACGCGATCATTGTGAACGTGTCCGGAGTTGGGTATCGCATTTTCACTACCCGGGTCTCCGCTGAGGTGGGGGAGAAGGTGAAGTTATTCATCTCGGAGGTCATTCGTGAAGATCGTCACGACCTGTACGGTTTTTTGAGCCGGGACGAAAAGGAGCTTTTCGTTCTGCTTACCGATGTCCAGGGGGTGGGTCCAAAGATCGGCCAGAAAATTTTGGCAGCTGCTTCGGCTGAGGCACTGCGTAAGCATATTCAAACGGGCGATCTCGCCTTTTTCACAAGTATTTCTGGCGTTGGCAAGAAGACGGCTCAGAAGATCATCTTAGATTTGAAGGGAGTACTCGTCGGCAGTGATACAGACACGCTGGTACGCGATGATGTCACGGATGCGCTTGAGAATTTAGGCTACTCCAGAGAAGACATCGTGGCGGTTTTACCCCATGTCAGTGGCGAGACTTCCGCAGACAGAGTAAAATCAGCTTTGAAGATGATCGGTAAGCAGCGCTAATTGTGGACCAAAGTTCGTGGAACAAGTTTGTTGAGCAATACGCTCCACCCTTTGGAGCCTTTTTGCAATCCTGGGAATGGGGCGAGTTTCAGCGCCTGCTCGGTTTTGAAGTTGTCCGTCTCAAGGAGGAGGTCAAGGGTAAGGTGGTTGTTGCGCAGGCTATCAAATATCCTTTGCCATTCCAGTCCAGCTACTGGCATGTCCCCAAGGGGCCACTCGGCGACGCTACCCCTAAGGTTGCAATTGAGTTGTTGTTCAAAAAACTTTCAGGAGGTGCATTTTTGAAAATTGAACCAGTCACCCGGCCCCGCAAAGGCGCCAAGGCGAAAGATCGTCAGCCTTCAGTCACGACCATTGTCGATTTAACCCAGTCAGACACGAAGATAGCGGAAAACATGAAGCCCAAGACCAGATACAACATTCGTTTAGCAGAGAAAAAGGGTGTCACTGCTAGCATCGTCGAGCTCGATCATTTTGAAGATCTGGTTCGTCTCATGCAGCAAACGGCCGAGCGCGATAAGTTCAGTTTGCACGAGATCGAGCGCTATCGGAAAATGTTGGAAACACTTCGTGGTTCAGACTGTAAGGCGTTCATGGCCATGGCTTTTTACGAAGGCCGACCGCTCGCAGCCAACATCATGATCGA
>JBBUCB010000093.1:0-2788 GCA_038058005.1 Patescibacteria group bacterium
CGTTCCAGCCCCCGCCACAATCATCAAAGGACCCTCACCATGCGTGACGGCGGCCTTTTGCTCAGGATTGAGGTCTTCCAACAACTTAGACTCGGCCATAATTCTGATAATATCTTGCTTGACAAAAGGTATAAAAGTGCTATATTTGAATTATCACGATGAGAGGGCACACCTAAGGTTCGTCCGAAGGTTACTCCCTCTCTTTGTGTTTTAGGCACTATTTATTCGTTCAATTTTCTTGGTCCTGTTTAAAAAGAAAAAGAACGGTCGGAATTTTCTAAGTAAAGCGGAAAACTTGTGTGGATTTGGCAAAATTAAATAAGCTAGCTTTCGTTGCTTCTCCAAGTATTCCAACAGACAGTGGAAGTCGCCATCGACGTTGCCCTTGGTGTATCGCTGACCAGCCTTTTTATACTCTAAGGTAGGTTTAAAAATCACCACATAACCAGCTTGCTGAAGGGACGTGTACAGAGACTCATTACCGGCTACGTATCCGACGAATATAAAAGCTTTTTCAACTTTAAACTTATCTTTTAAATAAACCCTAAATTTAGCAAAATTCAAATACCACCCGCAGGCCTGCGTACCCAAGTTGAGATTTTGACTATCAATAAATGCAAAGGTTTTCGGCACGGCCATAGTGGGCTCATTCTACAAGTCTTAATCGCACCTGAACAGGAGGGATATCTACCCCAAGTAGTTGCGTCGCAAAACGTTGGCGATCTGATCTATTGGATTGACTTTTTAGTAAATTAAGAGTAGTTTTTAGGCCGAAGAATTCACCAATTCTTTTCCAGGAGTTGGCAGTGCTAGAAAATCCCGTGATCGTACTCGACGCCTGGATCCACAAACTCGTGGTCAAGGCTTCACACGCCATCCAGCGCAACCTGCATGTCAATCGCGACACGCTAGTCGCCTTCAGCTTCCTCAGTGCCGTCATTCTCGCCATCGCCTCGCAACTATTTGCCTTACAAAATTTCCGAGGCGAAGCGTTGAAAGCCGGAGCTCTCTTCGTGATCATCTTCAAGGTGGTCTGCGGCTCCTGGGGTATCCTCGCCTACTGGAACAGCGCTGCTGATTCACTACGGATGAGCAGGGAATTCGAGGAGGATCCAACTACGCCCAAAGAATGGCGAGACTGGCTCGACACGCCCTCACGCAGACCGACGAAACACTTCCTGCGTGGCTATCTGGCCTGGATCGTATTCCCTTGGGTAGGCGCTAGCTGCCTGTACGTCGTGAATCATACCTACGAGAGGGAGTGGATCACTCCCTTCGCCTGGGAAAAGATCTTCATCGGCCTCACCCTCCTCGCCTGTGTCATTGGGATGCACCTCATGGACAGCGACCACGTTCACCCGGACAAGCGTACATCTCTCAGCGGCGCCGATGTCCCGGAGACCACGTGACCGTCGCGACTCACCCGCCCACCAGGGTCTCCTGGCGGCGGGTGTTCTGTTTTGTTGACGCTCCTTACTTTTAGGTCTAATCTAGATTACCCCTCAGAACTGGAGACCACGATGCCGCCTCGTATTCGACGGGTCGAGCAGAAGGATTACCAGCCGCTGCTCGGAAAGAAGCTGCAGGTCAACGGCTACAATGTTGACGGGACCAAGATCGTGCGCCCTCACGTCCAGATCTCGTTCGTGTACACTTTCGAAGACCTGAGGGACATCGTCTACGTCGTCTTCGGCTACTTCGGAGACCTGCGCCTCATCTCCTTCCAGCACCTCGAAATGACGCCAAAGGATGTACAGTACCTGGAGGTACGCGGCCTGGCTTCGCGACTCGAGGAACGAAAGTCACAAGACGCACTCATCGTCACGGCCAAGCGCCTCAAGGAAGATCCGTTCAAGCTGGTCGACAACGTGCTGGCTATCATGCTCGAAGAGCTGGAGTAATTCGCGATCACACCTTCATCTCGAGGTGCCCATGCGTCACCGTCAGCATTCGCGTGAAGATCGTCTGCTCCTGCGGAGCGGCGTGGCTCTGTCCCTGTTTCCTTTGCTGCTCATGCTGAGCTGGCTCGGCTACAGGGAACTGAACTCTCTGCCCCAGCTCGAGCACGCCCAGGCCTACCTGAGCATGATCGAGCTCAAGGCGCCAAGCGTCGAGCGCCTGCCATACTGCGTCCTGAACCACACCGGTCTCGACGAGGTGCAACGTCAGCTCTGTGATCACCACATGTTCACGATCGACTGGGACGTTCCGTTCCTCAGCGTGGACACCACCGGAGGTTCAGGTCGGTCCGACGGACCCTGAACCTACGCACCCAACTTCGAAGCCGCCCTTCAGGGAATCCTGGGGGCGGCCTTCTGCTTTAAAAACGAGTCCGCAATCGCTCGTTCCACTCCCCCAACGTATTAATCTCAGCTACCGTGTCTGGCACAAGCGTGTTCTGGCTCTGACGTGCTTGCCACAAAATTTCCTCATACGCCTCTAAGTAATGCGCATCCGTGTTGTCCCACAGGTTCTCAAGAGCCGACTGGAGTTCGATTATGCTTGTAAGCTCGTGTGTATTTCCAGTCTGAAAGCCCGTCGGCTGCCCCTGCTTACCAGCCTGAATAACCCATCGATTTGGCTTGCCGCTAGAACTGAGCCCGTTATGCGCAACCACAAACAACGGTCCATACGCCTCTGAACCTCGTTTAATGATTTCTTCAACCTGCTCAACGCTACGCGTTACCGGTCGTCCCGATGACGTACCGTCGGCCATCAGATAGTCGCCCTGATCGTTTACCCATGGCAGCCCGTCCTGAATGAGTTGATACACCATGGGCTTGCCTGG
>JBBUCB010000093.1:2888-15928 GCA_038058005.1 Patescibacteria group bacterium
CTTGATAATTTTCATCGGTCGGATCTCCCAAGGTCATACGGCTCCCACATTGCCCAGCCTCAAGTTTGCTACCCCCATCCTGGAACTGGAGCGGCTCTACTCCCCCTTCAGTAAACAGCCAGTCGGGAAGATCGCCCTTACCAGCGCTAAAAGACAGCATGACACGCTTCTGATGTTTCACCGCTTGGTTCAACTCGTGATCAAGTATCGTGAAGTCGAAACTCGTTTTCTTGGTTCCGGGCGCTTTGTGGATACTCTCCCAAGGCAAACGAACGTAGACGCCAACAACGTCAGGATTTGCCCAGGTCGAGTCTAGAGACTCATAGGCCCGTCCTCCCGCGCATAGTCCGCTCTCCCCCGCACTGGCTTCCGGCAAATCCCCATTCTTACACCGGCCGTCGAGTAACGTCTCCTCAACGAATCCGTCTCCGGCTGGACCCAGGGAAAATATCCCAGGGACTAAACCTTCAGGTTCTACCGTGACCGGCTCAATCTGCGCACAGCCGGTTAGGAGTAAGGCGCTAAAGAGCATTAACCCCGAAAGACTAGATATTTTAACCATATTCGCACGGTTATCTTTGACTTTTACTAATTTTTCTGATAGTCTGTGACGGCAACAACTGGAGGAAGCTATGCCCACCCCGCGTGGCACTTTCAGCCCCTTTACCGTCTTGAGTGACTACTGCGACCTACACATCGACCTCCCGCTCTGCCTCCCCGCCGAGGAAGAACACAGCCTCATCCTGATCTCAAAGCCGCGGCCCCCGGATCAGGTTCATCTCCTCACCGGACAGCATCGCGCCGTGGAAATCAGCGCCTGGCTCGCCCCGCTCGAAGAACAAGCCGTGTTCTGCCTGTTCAATCGGGACGAAAGCGGTGAACTCCGAGTGAGCATCCTGGTCATTCGCCAGCTGGCTAACACCGACCCACTGGACGGCACGCCCATGGCGCAGTCTGCGTACCTTCCCACCAGACTGCTCCCCCCGCCCTCGGAAGCAAGGGACTGGCTGCGAGTCTTCGCTGCCGAGAACGAACTCAACCCCTTTCGCTTGCTCGCAGCGATCTGGGCCACCGAACGACACCTCTGCCTGGAGCAGCAGTGACACCTTCACTCCAAGCCCCCTCTCACCGCCAGGTGAACCTGAAGGACGAGTTCAAGTGCCCTCCCCTGGTCGTGTACTATGCTCTCACTGTCGACGAGGAAGGTCGACGCAGGGTCTCAATACGGTTTGGTACCGAGGCCCTGATCGAGCTCCGTCTGCTGCGCAGCGGTCTGGTTCACATCAAGGATCGCGACAAGCTCGCGTCGATCTCTAGGTCCATCCAAGTACCCGTCCACGTGCTGGCCATGGCCATCCGCAGACATGCCCTCACGCTCTGAGCTGTACTGACGACTCGGTACAGTTCGCCCCGCACCTTTCCTGTAGCGACATGGCTCAGCCATGTCTTAGGAAAGGTGCGGGGCATTGTCGTTTATGGTCTATTTTTCTGTGGCAACGTAGATACCGTCCCAAGCCTCCCCCGGATCTTCTTTCGCATACTTCTGACAACGCTCGATAAAGAGTTGAGCCACCTTATCGCCCGTCAACTTTATCAGCAATTTTTCAGCCCTGGACCAATCACGCTGATAATAGGCTCCAAGCGCATCCTCAAAGCTCAACACGAACTGCTTCTGCTCCTGAGTCGCCTCCGCCGCCTCAGCAATCACCTCAAAAATGCGTACAGCCTCTTTCTTACCCTTCACCGCTACCTTATCGAGGGCGCGAGTCAGGAAACGATCGCCTAACTGTTTTTTTGTAGCTGCAGAGATCAGGATGCTGACTCCATAGAACTTCGTCAGACTCTCAAGTCGCGAGGCTAAGTTAACATCGTCACCGATAACCGTGTAGTCAAAGCGCCGTTCTGAACCAATGTTGCCGACGATCACCCGCCCGGTATTTAAGCCAACGCCAATTTCGATCGTTGGTCGCCCCGCAGCCTTCCAACCTGCATTCAACTCGACCAAACGCTTCTTCATGGCTACAGCCGCCGAGATTCCCCGCACAGCGTGATCGGTCTGGGCTAATGGCGCTCCCCAGAAAGCCATCACCGCATCCCCGATGTACTTATCGACCGTACCCTCGTGATCGAGCACAATATCGGTCATACCAGTCAAATACTCGTTGAGAAAAGTTACAAGCTCCTCCGGTGCCATCCGTTCCGACAAAGATGTAAACCCACGAATATCGGAAAAAAGAATCGTGAGTTCTTCTTTCAGACCGCCAAGGGCAAGTGGGGCTTGCCCGCTTGCCAGTTTCTCGACCACGGCCGGGGCCACATACCGCCCGAAGGCGTGCTCAATAAAGGCGCGCCTGGCATATTCATCCCGGTACCGATACAAGACATCGACCCCAAAAATACATCCAATCAAGATCAAGGGATGGATTATCGGCAATAACAGGTCTTGACCGGCCAAAGCCACCGCCACGAGTAGATACCCGATCAAAACAATCACCGCGGCGAGGGCTAGATTGCGCAAGCGTAAACTAAGCCCAAGCACTAGGCCGAGCAGCATCAAGACTCCAAAGACGATTGCTACCTGAAGTTCAGTGAGTGTTCTGACGTGACGCCCTTCAAGTAGTGATTGGACGATGTTTGCCTGAATCTCTACGCCAGGCGTGGCTTGGCCGGCTCCAAATGGCGTCAGGTACTCATCGTGTAAGTCTGGGGCTGTGGCTCCAATCAAAACTGTCTTATCGGTGAAAACACTCTTAGATACCTGCCCCGCTACCACGTCGGCAAAAGACACCGTAGCAAAGCTACCAGGGCCACCCACGTAGGCCACACGCAATAAATCCTCCTCGGTCTGAAGCGACTCCCCTGCCATGGCCTCAGCAACCAATAAGGCAAACGACTTTGCCGGTTCGTTACTGCGTTCCACATACGTGGTAGGAACCTGGCGAATCACACCATCGCTATCGGGGATAAGTGTGGTCGGGCCAGCCTTGGTATCGTCCGTTACAAACATCGGCAAAGGCTCAAGCGTACTAATTGCCATTGGCAAGCCGTCTTTACGGATTTCAAGGACTGCCTCGCTAGCAAGCACGACCTCATCGTGTCTCGCTAGCGTGTCTGCCAGGATCTGATCTTCAAGAGCGATGCTGGCTTCTGAGAAAGTGACGTCATAACCGATAACGCGCGGCTCGGCGGCGGCGATGAAATCGATCACCTGGGCGTGGAGTGAACGCTGGAACGGCCATACCCCAAGCTTTTGGATACTGGCGTAATCAATAGTCACGAGGACGATCTCGTCGCTGGCCGCTCGGGGCATGAACAGCTTATCTTGCAGACGAGTGTCCAAGGCCACGAGTACACCGTTGGTATATAACCAAAACCAAACACCTGTGGTGAGTACTGTCACTAGGCTAAACATCAAACGCCCTTGCAACATAAACTAGTAGGTCAAGGGGACGTATTCCGCACTCTCTCCCTGAACCGTTGGTTGCTGCTCCTTTGGCGGAGTTGGCGCTGGCTGCTCTACCGGTAGTTCCTCTACCGTAGGTGTATCGTCGACCGGAATTTCCTTGGGCGTATCTAGCTGAATCTGGGTATCGATAATCGTCTCTGCAACAGGCTCCAACGGCGGAAGGGTATCCACCAGATCGCGGAGTGACGCGGGTGTTTGAGCGCGATTGCGACCAAAGTACAAGAGTGCTTGCCTCACTTTAGGATGAGTAGCGATATTATCGCCCCCAAACTCTTGCGCATGTTGTAGCAAAATCTTAGTCCGCGTCACATTGCTATGTTCTGCGAATTCAATATAGGCATCAAGTACCCGTCCGGCCATGAAACGGGCTCGCAGCTCATCCTGTTGATCCTGATTCAGCGCCAAGAACAAGCGCACCCGCTCAGAAAAACGCTGAAAATTATACAACGAGGATTCAGGATCGATTTTACGAGCCTGATGAGCAAAAGCTAACTGTCGAGCCCTCAGATCAGTCTCGTACTTAGCGTCCCACTTACGATATTTTTCAATCAGTCGACTATCATCAGCGGTGACATTCCAAAAAGTCAGGGGGTTTGGTCTCTGACCAAAATACTGCTGACGAGCCACCTCGCCCTCAGTTACTTCCAGACTCGACCGATCCACGGTGGAGCGCACTTGGACGGTATGCTCGTCAACATAAACGCGCGAGGACTTGTCTGCAAACGATCCAACCCAGAAGGTCGTACCTCGGACGGTGGCCACAGTCGAGCTGGTGCGCACCTCAAAACCAGATTGAGGTGAAACAAAATCGAACAAGCGCGACCACAGATTGCCGGCCTCAAGAAAAATCTCGCCTCGGAAAATCTGAGGATTCTCCGGATCCCAAAACGACTCGTCAATGGTCATGGTGCTGTTTTCTGCCAAGTGCAAAACACCCTGATCGTATAAATTAAGGTCGGCGTCACTATCTTCTCCGGTACGCACAGAATCACCCACGACCACGTCGACGGGTTCAGTAACCTCTACCCAAGTGGCTGAACCGGATTTTTGCAGCTCAACACTTCCGGCACGAACACTGAGTTCGGCCTGGGCCTCGGGAAACACAAGCGGAGCAGTTACTGCTGCCATAGCCATGGTTAATCCGCCCAACAAAAAGCCAACAACTAACACTAAGGCCGCAAAGATCTTAAGCGATTTCATACAGGTAAAAGTGTACCCTAAAATGGCTGGCTAAGAAACAAAAACAGGCCACATGGTCTGTTTATGCAATTCTAGAGGTCTGTACCGGAGCAACTGAGGTTTAGTGATTCATTGCACAATGGGAAGTCGGGGACGATGTTCCCCTGGGCGATTTCGCCAAACAGTGCCCAGTTACAAAAAGACGGATCACGCACTACGTGACGCTCAATCTTGCCGCCCTTCATATAGACCATGTGCAAGGTCTCTCCGCGCCAACCTTCCACTGCTCCCAAAGCTCGACCGTCCGCAGGCTCACAAGGAACCAGGTGACGCCCTTCCCCGGGGGACTTACACACTTCTTGGATCAAACGCTTGGTTTCCTTAAGCTCATCTGCACGCAGTAAAAAGCGTGCGTACACATCCCCTGTTACTTTGACCGAAATAGTCGGGACAAAACGATCATAGGCGGCGTAAGGGTGGTCACGGCGTACATCACGATCCACACCCGAACCCCGAGCAGCCACACCTACGGCACCGTAAGCCAAGGCTGCTTCCCTACGTAAAACGCCGGTTGTCTCCAGACGATCACGCAAGCCATCTGACTGCAAAGCCAGAGCCACGACATCCAGCATCTCTTCGATCGCCTCACTGACGACAATCGAAATCTTTTGAAGTTCATTCGCGTTCACATCTCGGGCCACGCCCCCGGGCACAACCATACCGCGCCAAAAACGATTGCCGAACAGCTCATCCGATAAGCGCATCAGACGTTCTTTAATACGAAAACCATGAGCAGCCACCACCGTGTAACTCGTTCCCAGGCCGCCCATGTTGGCCAAGTCATGAATGTGCATAGTGGCACGTTCAAGCTCGTTCAAGAGCGTTCGCAGACCGTGAGCTCGAGGAGACACCTCACAGGCTGCCAAGGTCTCTACCGCTTGAGCAAAAGCTAAGCTATGAGAAACCGCCGCGTCCCCGGAAATACGTTCGACAAATGGCACAGCTTCGCTAGCTGTCTTGTTCTCTAGCAATTTCTCAACGCCCTTGTGCGTGAAGAACAACTTGCTCTCAAGCGTGATGATACGTTCACCGGCAACGTTGAAGCGAAAGTGGCTAGGCTCAATAATCCCGGCGTGAATTGGACCAACGGGAATCTCCAAGATACCTTCGCCATCTACGGCGTGCATGGGGTAAGGAATATCGGCCTGCTCCATTTTGGCGTTCCACATGAAGTCCTTACGCAAAGGAAAATGTCCTTCGGGAACGTTCTCATGGTGCACTAAACGGCGGGGGTCAGGATGCCCAATGGCCTCAATCCCAAACATGTCACGAATCCAGCGCTCATACCAGTGGGCGGCCATGACACGGCGTGTCACCGAAGGGTAGGTGGGGTCTTCTTCTGGCAGCGTTGTCGACAATAACAACCAGGTATGGCTAGTGTCGTCGTGCAGGACGGCATGTACACCGAAGGTCTTCTTAGCGGCTCGGTCATCCGTAGCGTACAGATGCGCCAAGGCCAGGCCAACACCCACCAAGCCACTCGGCGCGGCTGGAGTACTCACCATTTGCGCAGCCAAACCACGCACATTCACCAACTCATCAATGGCCTCAGAAAACTTTTCACGCGGAACGCTGGCCGACAAAAACCCAGGCCGTTCCTCGGTGACGGGTAACCCCAAGATGTTGGTTAAAAATTCTTTGGTACTCATAGAAGTCCGGAGTTAAGCGACTGGGCAATACCTACCATGATCTCAAGACCCTTAGGTGTTAGGTAAAAAATACCCAATACCGCAGCAGCGATCAGCTGGATCGTCATGACCACGTGGGTGACATTCCATTTCTCAACCGCACCGTTGGTAAGAACGGTGTTCACAGTTGGTGCGCTGAAGAACATGGTGTAGATATGACGTAACATAGCCACGAAAACCACCGTCAACGCCACTACCACAAGCAAAGTTGGCAACAAGTAGTCGCGCAGACCAAAACCGACCATAATCATCTCGCTCACAAACACTGCCGAGGGTGGCACCGCCAACAACATCAGCAGAGTCAGCAAGAACAGAACCGCTGTTTTTGGCAAACGCTTCCAAACATCGGTGACCGGAGCCGAATCTGTGGTTTTATAGGTAAGGAAAATTTCACCTGCACCCACGAACAGACTGCTCTTCAAGAGCGCGTGTCCCGGCAGGTGCATGACGGCTGGAATAATACCGGCCGGTCCAAGACCAATGGCAAAAGCCATCAGCCCCATGTGCTCAATACTTGAGTACGCCAATAAACGCTTATAGTTTTTCTGGATAACCATGATGAGCGCTGGCACAACAATCGATAAGCAACCGAAGACCAAGAAAAATTTGCCCGTCCAAGCGCCGTCGTCCATCAGGGCCATATCTGTCACCTGTCGGAAACGTAAGAGCGAAACAAAGGCCACGTTCAACAAGGTTCCGGACAACAAAGCCGAGACCGGTGATGGTGTTTTGCTATGAGCGTCTGGCAGCCAGGCGTGCATTGGGACAAAACCCACCTTGGTACCAATGCCGATAAACAAGAACACGAAAGCCCACTTGATCAAGTCTGTATTAACTCCCCCGGCAGCAACGATGTCGCGGAAGGTCGACAATAAGAGTGAACTGTTGGCCCCGTTTTGTCCGGCCGCATAGGTGATCAGCAAAACACCCACCAAGCCCAAACTGATCCCAAGCGAGCACAACAGGACATATTTCCAAGCAGCCTCAATAGCCGAACGCTTACGGTAAAAAGCCACGAGTAAAGTCGTTGATAACGTCGTAGCTTCAAGCGCAATCCATAACAAACCGACGTTGTTACTGAGGGTCGCTACGTACATTGAAGCCACGAAGAGCGGCACCATGCTGTAGTAATGGCGGATGTCGGTTAGCGAAACGATTTTCTCGCGGAACTCATGCGCGAGATAACGATGCGAAATGACAGCGGATGACAAAGAAATCAGCGCGATCAAGCTCAACATCATGGCGGCTAAACTGTCCAGGTACCAGAGTGAACCGGGACCAAAAACTCCGGTCGGACCAGTCACCAAACTCTGTTCGCCAACGAAGACCCCAAAGGCGGGCAAAGCAATATACACAGCTAAAACGGAGCTGACGGCGGCAACCACGACACCAAGATCGCGAATCCGACGCTCCGACAGCGGAAGATAAGCCGTAACGGCGCCGCTGGCAAGAATCAAGACGAGAATGAAAGGCATCATAGATTAGTCGACAAGTTCACGAAGTTCGCCGGTATCTTCAACGGCGTACAACTCTTTTAGACGGCGTGACAAGACACTCATCAGTAAGGCCCCAATCGTGATGGTTAAGAAGATACCAATTTCGGCCAACAGAGGAATGGCGCCCAAGGTAGCGGCTGCCAAAATAGCGATCCCGTTCTCTAAGGTGAAGAAACCAATAATCTGCGAGTACAGATCGCGTCGGACTGCCATCATAGCCCCACCTAGGAACATGGCTGCAAAGGCAGTCACCGTTAGGATCAAATCGGTCTCCTGAAGTGCAGGCGCAATTGACATGCCGGCGAGCACCGCCAAAAGCAAAGTGCCGCCCGAGACAAAATATGATGGCGCAGGACGCACGAACGACGTGAGTCGCCCGCTAGCTGAGGAACGCTTAGCATTCGTGCTAATGATGGCAGGGATCAGAATAACTTTAAAGATAATCACACCAAGTGCACTCAGGTAGAGATGCTTATCTCCATAGGCAGCCAGGCTAATCAGCAAACCGGCCAAAAACAGGGACTGCAAGGCATAATAACGAACGATTTGTCCGAGTCTGAACTTACCGCTACCCAAAAAGGCGCACAGCAAGAAGGACACCGCTAAGGAGATGGTGGTCACTTCCGATGAAGTAAAGGTGGTCATCATAGGAGTTGAGACAAGAGCGCCAAAGCCAAACCGGTGAGCGCCATGAAGAAGGCCCCCGTCAAAAACTCTTGCACGCGGTAAAAACGCATCTTGGCGATGGTTGACTCAAGCAAGGCCACGGCAAACATCACTACGCCGAGCTTTACGAACGTGGCCCCAATCGCCAATAAGACCTCAAGGAGTGTCGAGCTGGTCATGATCAACGGGGTCGGCATGGCGAAATTGGCCACGAGCAAAGCGAAAACGGTAAACTTCAAGGCGGCAGCATACTCCATCATGGCCAAGTATGGTCCGGAGTAGTCGAGAATCATGGCTTCACGAACCATGGTCAACTCAAGGTGTGTAGCCTCATCATCAACTGGGTAGCGAGCGTTCTCAGCCAAGGCCACAAGCATGAGCGCCAAGAGAGACAGCGACAGGTATGGGGCGGTGATCAATAGCTCCCCCGCCATCTGCGAACCCGCAATCATGCCGTCCACTGCCGAAGATCCAGTCGCCAAGGCAAAAGCGGCAAAAGTTAAAATGATCGTCGGTTCGAGTAGCGATACAATGGTCATTTCACGGCTGGAGCCCATACCCCCAAAGGCGCTACCCGTATCCAGTCCCCCCATTACGAGAAAGGCCGAGCCAAGCGCCAAGACTGCCGCCACGACAATAAAGTTTGAGCTAGCCGCTAAAACACCGCCCGTAGCCACAAGCGGCAAGACCAGGGCCAAAAACAACGCCGAACCAAGCACTGCATACGGCGTAGCCCGGAGCATCCACGAACCCGAGGAAGAAATCACGTTCTCCTTTTTTAGCATGGTGGCGTAAGTCAGATACGGCAACCACGGCACGGCTCCATGACGACCCTGGAAACGCGCCTTAAAGAAACGCGTCAACCCAACCGACAACGGTGCAATGAGTAAAACGACGACAATCTGAATGATCGTTAAAACAATGGGGTTCATAGAGCAACAATCAAAGTCACCAGCAGGGCCAACAGGATCAGGCTGATATAGAACTGAACACTGCCGTTCTGGAGACGACCAACCAACCCGGACAAACGCGTCAGGCCGCTCCCAATCGGAGCGTAAAGTCGGTCATACCATACCTGGCTTACCAGTAACGACATGGTTCGGGAAGCGACCCATGGGTTGTTGGGCGTAAGCGGCGTAGACGTCACCACCTTTTGGGCGCGCAGGAAAAACCGGAAGAAGTAACGAATCGGGGCCGAGAAAGCTGTGGCCGTATACTCCATACGTGGCGTCGTGGGCTGACCACAGTCCCAGGTTTGATAGTTACGCTCAAAGGTTACGTCGCTTAACAAGCGACGTAACAGAAACAGGGCTAGGAGGATACCCGCCATGACTAGGAATAGCGTTAACGGCGCCAATTCGCCGCCTCCCGTAGCGAGCACTTGCATATCTAAATCCGCTGGCGCCAAATCAACAGCCCCAATCCGATTGAGGACGAGTGGCGAGAACAATCCTAGGAGTAAGCCAAGGGCTGCGAGAACCACAACGGGAAGCATGAAAATCGGCTTCGGTTCGATAGCGGCTGCGGCTTCATCTGAACGTGGGTTGGCCAAGAAGCCGATGGCGTATAACTTCACCATGGCAAACAGCGCCAAACCAGCCACAAAACCAACTGCAGCCATGATCACAGCCAGGGCGACCTTAAGCATTGGCGTCGCTTCAGTCAGCGCACCGACCACCGCCTGCAAGAAGCTCCATTCAGCCATAAACGGAGCAAATGGCGGCATCAACGCGGCACTGAGGGCTAAGACACACACTGCTCCAGAGAACAGCGGCAGACGCTTGGCCAGTCCACCCATGGCCTCCAAACGGCGACTGTGAACTGTGGCGATCATGATGCCTGAAGCCAAGAACAAACCTGACATAAATAATGCGTGTGCCGCCACCATGAACAGGGCTGCATATAAAGCCGCCTGTGTAAGATCGGTACTTCCCTCTTGGCCAGCCAAGAGACCGACGCCGATCATGGCGAAAATCAGGCCCATGGTCTCGATACTGGCGTACGCCAGTAAACGCTTCACATCACGTTCAAGTACCGCATACAACACCCCAACCATCGCCGAAATAACGCCCAAGATGACAACAGTGAGAACGAACCACATCGGAACCCCCGGTAGCATAAACAGTAACACTCTCAGAAAACCATAAACGGTTAGGTTCACACCGGCACCTGACATGAGAGCTGAAACGGGTACCGGAGCTTCAGAATATGCTTCTGGCAACCAAACATGAAACGGCACCAGACCCGCCTTACTCCCAAATCCAAAGAGCAACAAAACCAAGGCTGCGTACAGGGTGGCTTGAGGAAGTTCTGGGGTGATCAGGGCTATAACAGAGAAATCACTGAGGAGCGCACCACCAGACAACAAAAACAGGCCAGACATGATTGCACCAGCTCCAAGGTGCGTCACGATCAGAAATAAAAAGCCGGCCTTACGCGAGGCTATGGAACCCCCAGCCATGATCAGGAAGAAGGAAGTCACCGAGATGATCTCCCAGAAGGTCATGAAGCCGAAGATGTTGGTCGATAACAGCACGCCCTGCATGCCAAGCACAAACAGAGCCGTCAAAGCATTCGCTCCAGGTTTACTGTAGGTTTCGGCGTGATCCTCGTAATAAGGAATGGCATAAATAGCTACGAGGAGCGTGACCACTGACATCAAGCTATAAAATATCGCCGAAAAACGATCAAGTCCAAAAACCATGCCGTAAAATAACGGCCAGACGTGGGCTGAACCATCAGCAGCAGCCGGATAAAGCGCTTCAGGCAAGACTAACAACAAGCCATCACCGGTGGCGATAAGGATACCGACTATGGCCCCACAAGCCGCGCTCACGGCCAAGAGAATGTTACTCGCGCGGTGAGCTCTTGGATCTGGCCAAAAAGCCACCAAGCCAGCCACGAGTGTACCGACCACTGAAATTACCAGCGCGATCGCGAGCGTAGACATTGACATAGGCTAGATGCGAGCTGATTGAAGCGCATGAAGTACGCCCCGCAAAATCGTGGTCGGAGATGGCGGGTCACCAGGAATCCGAACATGCACCGGAATAACCGCCTCCACCGGGCCTACAACCGCATAAGAATCTTTCCAAATCCCACCCGTGCAAGCACCATCACCAATGGCTACCACGAGACATGGTTGAGGGGCGGCTTCGTAGGTAGTTTTTAAAGCCCGTTCTAAATTTCGGGTTACCGGACCAGTCACAAATAAGATGTCGGCGTGTCGAGGAGAAGCTATAAAGCTCAAACCGAAACGTTCGATATCGTAATAGGCATTGTTGAGAGCAGTGAGCTCAATTTCCTCGGCATTACTCGAACCTGCGTCCACGGCCCGAATTCGGAGCGAACGGCCGCCGTACAACTTTTGAATAACAGTCTTCACCTCTTGGCCGACCGCCTCAAAAGCAACGTCCTTCACTTCCATGAAGTTTTGCTGCGGAGCTGTGACTTTTGGACCGAAAAATAAGAGGTTCAACAAGCGGAGCAACGTCATAAAAGAGTTGTTTCTTGATTGGCAAAAGTGTACGCCCGAACCTTTAAAAAGGTCAATCTTTTCTGGTATATACCAAAACCGCTAACTAATCTCAGCCAAATTACGAAAACCCCGTCGACCCTCTGCGCCGCTATGAACGCGTACGATTCGTCGGAAGGCCGAACAACGGTCGCTAGACTAGTGGCGCCTTTTACTCTTCAAGGCCACGCGGTAGCGGGCCAATTCACGTTCCAAATGGGCGGCGGCGTCAGCGAAAGTAACGTCTTCACGGTTACGGATATTTTTCAAAGCGTCTTCGGCCTTCTGTTTGGCTGCCTCAATCTTTGAAAGCTCAAGCTCCTCCGAGCGTTCGGCGGTATTTGCCAGAATGACAACCTGATTATTTTTTTGCACCTCAAGCAAACCAGTCGAGATAGCTAAAAGCTCCTCCTTGCCTTCAGGAGTCTTCACACGCATCTCCCCCGCCCGTAAAAGTGACGCCAGCGGGATGTGACCAGGTAAAACCGTAATCTCGCCACTCTCGGTCATAACCGACAGCGACGTGGCCTCACCCTCTAGCACTACTCGTTCCGGAGTAATGATTTTGTAGGTAAGTTTAGCCATACTGAGCAACGCAGATATTAGTTAATACGACCCTACACTACTTCGTCAATGCTTCCCTTCATGTAAAAAGCTTGCTCCGGCTTATCGTCGTGCTTACCTTCAAGAATCTCCTTAAAGCCACGAACCGTTTCAGCCAGGGTGACGTATTTACCAGGAGCTCCGGTAAACTGTTGAGCTACGCTAAATGGCTGTGACAAAAACTTCTGGATCTTGCGAGCACGAGCCACGATACGCTTATCGTCTTCTGACAATTCATCCATACCAAGAATTGCGATGATGTCTTGGAGGTCCTTATAGCGCTGCAACACCTTCTGCACGCCACGCGCCACGTCGTAATGTTCTTGACCAACGATGTTTGGATCGAGAATAGTTGAAGATGAGTCGAG
>JBBUCB010000093.1:16028-27195 GCA_038058005.1 Patescibacteria group bacterium
CGGAAAATGTTGTCGATGAACATGAGCACGTCACGGCCTTCGTCATCGCGGAAGTACTCAGCCATGGTCAAACCGGTCAAAGCCACACGAGCGCGGGCTCCTGGTGGTTCGTTCATCTGTCCAAACACAAGCGCAGTCTTATCGAGCACGCCGGAGTCCTTCATTTCCATGTACAAGTCGTTGCCTTCACGAGTACGCTCTCCAACGCCAGCAAAAACCGAGTAACCACCATGCTCCTTGGCAATGTTGTGAATCAGCTCCTGAATCAAAACGGTTTTACCTACTCCAGCGCCACCGAACAAACCGGTCTTACCACCCTTCAAAATCGGACAGATCAAATCCACAACCTTAATACCGGTTTCAAAGACCTGAGCTTCAGTCGCCTGCTCAGTAAAGGCGGGAGCCTGGCGGTGAATCGGATCAAGACGTTTGCCTTTTACAATTCCAAGTCCATCAATCGGCACACCGTTAACATCGAACATGCGGCCAAGTGTTTCTGGGCCGACAGGGATACTGATTGGCTTACCGGTAGCTACGGCTTCCAGGCCGCGCGTCAAACCGTCAGTCGCACCCATCGAAATGGTCCGTACTAAACCGCCTTCGAGGTGCTGAGAAACTTCGAGAGTCAAGTCCTGACCTGCGTGCTTCACAATGAGGGCCGACAAAACCGGTGGTACTTCGCCTTCGAAGCGAACGTCCACGACCGGTCCGATAATTTGAGCAATTTTTCCTTTCATATGGTTTATTCAAGAGCTGCTTTACCACCGCTAATTTCTGCGATCTCTTGGGTGATGCTCGACTGGCGAGCTTGGTTATAGGTAAATGTCAGATCATCTAGCATGTCTTTGGCTGCGTCGGAAGCGCTGCGCATCGCCATCATCCGAGCAGCGTGTTCGGAGGCCGTTGATTCGAGCAGTGCTTGCCAGAGCATCGTTTCCGCAATCGCGGGCAGGACGCGGTCGAGCACTTGAGCGGGCGAGGGCTCGAAGATGTACTCGACTGTAGCCATATGACCGCCCCCTCCCTCTCCCCCATAGCTGGGGGAGGGAGCTTCTGTGCGAGCAAGTGCAGGTGACAGGGGCAGGAGGTCGACGATCTTCGGCTTCTGGGTAATACCCGAGATGTAATCTGTGAAACCAAGCTTTACTGCCTTGTACTTCCCCGTAAGGAAACCTTCGAGAGCCAGTCGAGCTGCGGGCAGTAAATCGTTAAAGGTCGGGTTATTGCTGAGAGCCGGGAAACGAGCAGCTACCCCTACCCCGGCGCGTTCTAAGGCATCAGCGCCACGTCGTCCCACTGCGAGCACCTCCACCTTGTCTGTTCCGAGGCTACGAGCATCGACTAGAGCGGCCCGGATCATATTGACGTTGAAGCCACCGGCCAAGCCACGATCTGAGCTGAAAAGTACGAGCAGTGTCTTGGTAGCTTCTGGCTTTGGTTCGAGTAACGGATGGGCGATGTTCGGTGAAGCCATTAAGACCGACTGCACGGTTGCCCAAGCTTCCTTGGCATATGGTCGCGTACGCAAAACGGCCGAAACGGCTCGGCGCATTTTGGAAGCCGCCACCAATTCCATAGCCTTCGTAATCTTGCGAGTATTACGAATGGATTTGATGCGAGCTTTAATGAGTTTACGCGATTGGGCCACAACTGAAGGGGGTTAGATGGAAGGTATCAGGGGTTAAGGGGGTTACAGGGGTTGCGGAAACTACTTGAAGGTCGACACGAAATTCTTAATGTGCTGCTCAAGATCTCCCAGGACTTCCTTCACATCACGGCTGTCATAAATCTTCTTCAAAGTCTCAGCACCGAGCCCCTGCATATATTTCATGAGCTCAGCTTCAAAACGGTTGACCTCGGTCACCTCAACGCCATCGATGTAACCATTGTTGAGCGCGAACATGATAACGGCTTGCTCGGCAAACGACATCGGTGAATATTGCTTCTGCTTCATGACCTCCATGGCGCGGCGGCCACGTTCAATCTGCTTTTTAGTGGCTTCATCGAGATCGGTAGCAAACTGAGCGAAAGCTTCAAGTTCGCGATACTGGGCCAGGTCGACTTTAAGCGTCTTGGCCACGGCTTTCATGGCCTTGGTCTGAGCAGCCGAACCCACACGTGACACCGAATTACCAATGTTCACAGCTGGACGCTGTCCGCGGTAGAACAAATCGCTTTCCAAGAAGATCTGACCGTCGGTGATGGAGATCACGTTAGTCGGAATGTAGGCAGAAATATCTCCACCTTGGGTTTCGATGATTGGCAAAGCGGTAATTGATCCCCCACCGTGCTCTTTGTTTACGCGAGCTGAGCGCTCCAGCAAACGTGAGTGCAAGTAGAAAACGTCACCTGGATACGCTTCACGACCCGGTGGGCGGCGCAGCAGCAACGAAATTTCACGGTAAGCCCAAGCGTGCTTAGACAAATCATCGTACACAATAAGTACATCTTCGCCCTTGGCCATGAAATACTCAGCAATGGCACAACCGGCGTATGGCGCGATGTAGAGCATAGCCGCAGGATCGGAAGCACCAGCCAAAACGATGGTGGTGTATTCCATAGCTCCGGCCTTTTCGAGACGGTTACGGATCTGAGCGATCTTGGATTCTTTCTGACCGATGGCAACGTAAACACACTTGGTGTTCTCGCCCTTCTGGTTCAAAATGGTGTCGATGGCGATGGCCGTCTTACCAGTTTGGCGATCGCCAATGATAAGTTCGCGCTGGCCACGACCGATTGGGATCAAAGCGTCGATCGCCTTGATACCGGTATGCATTGGTACGCCCACCGACTCACGGCTCATAACGCCCGGGGCAATTTTCTCGATAGGTACGAACTCGGCGTTAGGCAAGGCTCCCTTACCATCAACTGGATTACCAAGCGCGTCTACCACACGGCCAACGATACCGTCACCAACAGGAATAGATAAAATACGACCGGTAGAACGTACGGTGTCGCCAGCCTTTACGTCAGAAGCGTCACCAAGCAAAATTGCACCGGTGGTTTCTTCTTCAAGGTTCAGGGCTACACCAAAGACGCCGGAACCGAAGTCCAACATTTCTTGGCTCTTAACCGTCGACAAACCGCTCATGCGAGCCACGCCGTCGGACACGGAAACAACCGTACCCACACGCTCTTCATGAGCTGTAGCTTTGAAGGCCTCAACCTGCTCACGCAGGGCGGCGATGATGTCCATTTTCTTTGCCATAGTACTTTAGGAAAGTAACGCTTGTTTCAATCGTGTGAGCGCTCCGAGCACCGTGCCGTCAATGCGTCGTTCATCCATGCGGACCAGAGCTCCGCCCATGAGTCGATCATCAACTACTTGTTGAATCTCGGCACCGTTAGCTAAATCCTCGATTTTTTCTAGCACCTTGGCAGTCAACGGATGGGCTGAGGCAATCGTGATCTTGGAAGCGCCGTGTTTCTCGCGCCAAGCCTCGTTGATCTCACGTTCTAGATCTCGCCAGCGGCCGAGCATACCCTTGGAAGCCAAGTAAGCGATGGTTTCCTTCATGAAGGACTCAATCTGCTTAGAGGTCTTGCCTTCGGCCTCGTTTACAATGATTCGCGCAATCCCGCGCATGCTTTTCTTCATACGCTTAGGTTAATTTACGGACCATCTCTTCGGCCATGGATTGGGATTTCTTCTCGGTCATACCTTCCGTCACAATCTTGGCGGCAGCCTTCACGGCAATCTCGACCAAATCCCGGCGAGCAGTAACAAGCATGGCCACGCGCTCTTCATCGAGCTGTTGCTTGCCCTTCTGGATGACGCGTTCAACCTCGCGCTTGGCGGCCTCCACCATTTCGTTCTTGCGCACCTCGGTATCGGCCATGGCCTTTTCGATAATTGACTGAGCCTCAACGCGAGCAGCTGTCACGACCTTGGCATGTTCAGCGTCAGCATCACGTAAGCGCTTTTCGATAGCTTCGGCGTTCTTCACGCTCTCAGCGATCTTAGTCTCACGTTCATCAAGCATGCGCATGATGGGCTTGTAGGCAAAGCGCCACAACACCAAGAGCACCAGCAAAAAGTTAATCAGCTGGGCGGCAAACAAATCACCGCGCAAACCAAAGGTACCAATAACGCCTGCCAAACCATCTTCAGAATGTTCTTCTGTCGCGGTCGTGGTGGCAGCGTCCTCGGTGCCTTGTGCGAGCTCGGTAGTTTCCTCGTGATCGGTAGTTGCCATAATGCGATGAACAGTTGGGGGTTGAGGGGGTTAGTTTAAAAGGCATCAGGTGTTCAGGGGGTTGCAACCCCTTAAACCCCCTCAACCCCTTGAACTACTTTAGAGCGTGAACGCAATGATCAATGAGTAAATAGCAATAGCTTCAGCGAAAGCCATACCGAGCAACATTGGCACGAATATCTTACCAGCGGCTTCTGGGTTGCGGCCGATACCGTTCATGGCGGCGAAACCGATCAAACCGATACCGAGAGCTGGACCAAATCCGCCAACGCCGATAGCGAGTGCCTTAGCAAGCAGCTGCATTGTTTCTGGGGTCATACTGTGTCGATTAATTATCCAAACATTGAACACTGAACGGTGAACATGAAAAGTAAGTTGTTCACTGCTTAATGTTGAATGTTTGGTGAGAGTTGAGACCTCTCCGTCGATTCACCGTTTCCGATGAACCCGCGGAGCAGTCCCATCACGTCGGGTTACGACCGACGTTACCAGCCACTAACTATGAGCTGGAGCGTGCTCTTTATCATGATTTTCCTCTTCATGTCCATGCTCCATGGTAGCCACCGTGAGGAAAACTAAAACGAGCAAAGCAAAGACCGTGGCCTGGATAACACCAACCAAAATCTCGAGGAACATAAATGGAATCGGAATGATAAACGAAGCCAAGCTCAACATGACGCCGATCAAAATTTCACCGGCGAAAACGTTTCCGAACAAACGCAGAGAGAGCGAGGCGATACGAGCGACCTCGCCGATAATTTCGAGCAGACCGACAAAGAACTCAATAATAGCAACACCGATAGCGATTGGACCCTTAGGAATGGCCCGGAAGATCCCGCGAATGTTAATAAACTTACTGAAGTAATTTACAAAACCCACACCCTGAACACCGGCCCATTGAACAATCACCACCGAAAAAGCTGCCAAGGCTAAAGTGAGGTTAAGATCGGAGGTAGCTGGACGCAAAAGCGGAATCAACTCAATCTCGCCGTGCATCTGTCCGTAAAAACCAAGCGTACCTGTTCCCGGAATCAAGCCCAACCAGTTATTGGCCAGAATGAACAAGAACAAAGTTGCGATCAACGGGAAAAATAATTTTGTCTTCTTACGATCTCCGGTGACCTTATCCATCTCATCAACCATGAAAACTACGATGGCTTCAAAGACGTTGTGAATTCCGCGTGGCACAAGCGAGGTGCGGCGTGAAGCCACAAAAGCTACGAGCGCGAAAAAGATGGTAACGATCCAAGCGTTCAACAAAGTATTGGTAACCGTGAAATTTCCGAGATGGAAAATCGGCTCAGCTGCGAGAGCTGCCCCCAGGACCGGAAGATTTTGCATCCGTAAGTTTTTTGTACTCTTCGCCATAGCGTTGCACTTTTTTTACTACCGTCACCATGCTCAGGCCGAAAACCACGATCAAGCTTATGAAAAATATCAGCTGTTCGTAAGCTAAATGGTCGTATGCATAACGCAGAAAAACGGCCAGGATCACGGGAACCACAATTGTTCCAGTGATGTCCGCCATAGCTCTCATGGCGAACAGGTAATATGTCCGCATGTCGTTTTCTGCCATAAAAGCGCTGCTAGTATACGCTTTAAGCAAATGAGCGTCAAGATTTTAGAAACGAACAGTCCGGCCCCCAAAGCGCTGGGAGCCGGACTGATAGATGTCGGCGAAGTAGGCCTACCTCTGCCTGTCCTCGCGTTCCTGCCGGGTCTGAGCGATCAGACGTAGCAGGTGATTGCTGTCTTGGTACTGTTGGTACAGGGCCGCGGTGTAGATCTCAAGTTGATCGTCCCTGAGCCTTTTGAGATCTCCCGGGTTGAAGAGAAGTGGTACCGTCGGCTTGAGCTCCAAACCCCCAAGGAGAAAATCCAGCCCAGAATCCAGCTCCACCGTGGACTCGTCCTCGAGTCCATCGCGATCGTAGGTGCCATCAGACTCGTACAGAACGGTCAGCTGATCTTCGAATCCACCATGATCTTCGCGGTTGAACTCGGTTTGAGCGTCATCGAGTGTGGCGACTCGACCCCCACCCCTGATCACAATCTCCAGCTCGTCCCGCTGCACCGCTCCAACATCCTGTACCAAACACACCTCCGATGGCCAACCTGGCCGAAGTAACTCCCTCCATTTGGCCATGACTGTGAAAAAGGTCAATAGCCGTTGTTTCTGTTAGCCAAATTCTAGGCTAACTGGAAAAGTTTCTTGGCGTTGGCGGTCGTAACGCGGGCAACTTCGTCAATCGAGATCCCCTTCAACTCAGCGATTTTCTGAGCTACGTGTTCGACATTCGCTGGTTCGTTACGCTTCCCTCGATATGGCGCCGGAGTTAGGTAGGGCGAATCGGTTTCGATCATGATCTGCTCAAGTGGGATCTCTTTAGCAGCGGCCATGACGTTCTTTCCAAAAGTAACGATTCCCGTAAAGGACACGTAAAAACCAAGCTCGCGATACACGGCCGCTTCTTCAACAGTCCCGGTAAAGCAATGGATAACGCCACGACGTGCTAAGCCGCCACGATCGATCTCCTCTTTCAAGAGTTCGGCTTGGTCGGCATGAGCATCGCGACAATGAATGACGACAGGTTTATTAACCTCGGTCGCAAAGCGTAACTGAATACGAGCTTGGTCCTTTTGTTCTTGCTTCAGTTCCTCGAGAGCGACGCCGGGCGGAACGCGGTAGTAGTCAAGACCGAGTTCACCGATGGCGACGACTTTAGGGTGCTTAGCAAGCTCGCGATAATAGTCAACATCAAAACGCTCGGCACGAGTTTTAATGTGAGCAGGTCCATCGCCTTCTTTCAGATCGTCGACGACGCCCGGTGGCAGCTCATTCTCGTCGAAAAAATCTTGAGCATGGAGATGATTTGGATGTAAGCCGATCGTGCACCACACGCCGTCATACTTTTCAGCGAGAGCGATACCATTCTTACTCGTCGTAGATTGCGTGCCAACCGTAATCATTCCTACACCAGCATCAAGCGATCGCTGCACGATCGCATCCATGTCTTCGGTGTAAGCCTGAAAATGAATGTGACAATGCGTATCAATAAATCGATAATCCATACTAGAGCACTCCAAGTCTTTCTCCGGCCTCTACTCCCGTGCCAATGATCACCGATTCCAACATGACGTCCTTCATAGCACCGGCCGGCAAGAACGTGACCGTTACGTAAGCAACGGCACCAATGAGAATGATCGCCTGAACTACGCCGAGAACCAAGCCGAGCCCTTTGTTTATCAAGTTTACGAACGGAATAATCGACACCAGCCGTCGCACCAAGTCCAAGCCGCTGACAATCAAACGGACAATCTGACTAATGAAGATAGCTAACGTTAGAAAGGTAAACACGAACACCACCGGATTACCAGTCAGATCAAAGCCGGTGAGGTCTTCGAGCCAGGTGACTCCCCAAATACTGACGCCGATGCTGATTACGAGTCCGAGCAAGCTACCTGCGGCTTTAATAAAACCTTGTCGATACCCACCCCAGATGAGCAGGATCGAAATGACTACGAGAATGACATCGACGATAATCGGGTTCACAACTTTTATCTTTACTCTTTAATCTCTTGATCGCGGCGAGGGAACAACGGTTCGCCGTGAATGAGTTTGTCACCAGTATAACGCCTTAAGATCTCGGCAGCGGCAGCTGGGATGACCGGCATCAAAGCGTGACCAATCCACACGATCATAGCGGCCAGTTCGGACAATGATTTCTTGGCTGCGACCGGATCCGTTTTGGCGAGCTTAAACGGCTCCTCGGTTTGAATCTTCAGGTTGGCAGCGTTCACCACCGTCCAAACGGTATCGATGTAATCCTTGAAGTCGTACTGCTTCAACGCCTCGCCCATCCGAACGTCGAGCTCGGCATGATCGAAAGGTACTTTATCGACTGCGCCTTCAAAATACTTATTGCTCATAGCGGCCACGCGACCCATTAAGTTACCCAGGTCGTTTGCGAGTTCGGCGTAGCGCTCCTCAAGACGAGCCTTGGAAACGTCACCATCGGCCCCACTAGGAAGCTCGCGCAAGAAGTAATAGCGAACCGCATCAACGCCAAAGTCGGCGACAAGATCTTTAGGAGCGATTACGTTACCAATAGACTTGCTCATCTTCTCGCCCTCAACAGTGAGAAAACCATGTACGAAAACCTCCGTAGGAAGCGGAAGTCCTGCGGATAACAGAAACGCTGGCCAGTAAATAACATGGAAACGCATGATGTCTTTGCCGATCACGTGCGAGCGAACTTCGGCCTTTTCCCAGAATGTCGTATAGGCTTGATCGTTGTCAGCGAAACCGAGTGCGTTGATATAGTTACTCAAGGCATCGACCCAGACATACATGACTTGACCTTCATCACCAGGTACGGGCACACCCCAATTCTCCGCCCGGGCCACTGAGCGAGAAATACTAAAATCCTCTAGCCCCTGGCGAATAAAACCTAAAGCCTCATTCTTGCGCGATTCCGGCACGACCTTCAATTTGTCGCTAACGATCAAATCTTCCAAAACTTTCTGATATTTTGAAAGTTTGAAGAAGAAATTCTCTTCTTTCACGATTTCAAGAGGTCGCTTGTGAATCGGACAGCTACCCTCGACAACATCTTTATCGGTATAGAAGATTTCACAACCAACGCAATACAAACCCTCGTACTCTTTTACATAAATATCTTCAGGGTTCATCAGCGACCACAACTTCTGAGCTCCGCGCATATGGCGATCTTCGCGAGTACGGATGTAGTCGTCAAAAGATAAATTCAGGAGTCCCTGGAGTTCTTTAAAGACCTGAGAATGTCGAGCTACATAGACTTCGACATCTTCACCAGCCGCCTGCGCAGCCCGAACGTTCTTCAGGCTGTTGTCATCGCTACCATATTGCCCGCGAACCGTTTCGCCC
This sequence comes from Patescibacteria group bacterium, assembly GCA_038058005.1. GTDB lineage: Bacteria > Patescibacteriota > Patescibacteriia > UBA9934 > UBA9934 > JAGORL01. Next base: position 25,131 of record JBBUCB010000093.1, read on the forward strand.
AAGGCTCGATAGTAACGCAGCAGCATATCGACCTCCACGAATTCAAGCGCGTGACCAATATGCGGTTCGGCATTAACGTACGGAATCGAGGCTGTTATGTAGCGGGTAGGCATATATTTATATTGGAGCAATGACGATAACAAACTCCCCCTTTGAACTTGTAGCCGCAATTTGCTTCATGACCTCGTCAGCTAAACCACGATAGATCGTCTCGTGCATTTTGGTGAGCTCGCGGCAGACCACGAGTTGGCGGCCGAGTTCCTTGAGTGCTTCGAGCGTCTTGTCGATGCGATGTGTCGACTCGTAGAGCACAACTGTATGCTCGATCTCCCCCAGCTCTTTGAAGAACGACTGTCTCCCCTTCTTATGCGGCGGGAAACCAACAAAGGTGAAACGATCGAGCGGCAGTCCGGAAATCGACAAGGCAGCGATAACTGCACTTGCTCCCGGGATTGGTGTGACTGTGATGCCCGCAGCTACGGCGTCAGCAACGAGGAAGCTGCCTGGGTCAGAGATGGCAGGCGTACCCGCGTCAGTCACCAGTGCAATCTTCTTCCCGTCTTTCAGCAGGTCGACAAACTGCCGGCGCTTGAGGGCGTCAGTATGCTCGTGAAAAGAATGAAGCGACGGACGAATCTCGAGCGCGGCCATGAGCTTAGCGGTGACTCGTGTGTCTTCACAAAGAACCAGGTCAACGCTCGAAAATATCTCCTTGGCGCGTACCGTAAGATCACCCAGATTTCCAATCGGGGTAGCGACCACGAATAGTTGTCCAACCGAATCTCGCATAAGCTTTCCTCCCCAGCAACCCCACCCAAGGAATTGGGGGCTGGAGGGGCAATCAGTTTATTTCAAGTATCTCACCCTCAACTGGTAACTCTTCAGTCGGCAACAACTCTTCCCCACTGATAATCGATTGCGGATACATGGCAAAGTGGGCAAAGGCGTAATGGCGAGTCAGCGAGAGCTCTTGCAAGACTTCACCTCGAAGTTCACCGGCCACGGCCACACCTTCCGGCGACCAACGTGAACCAGTTTCTTTATCGGTGATGACACTGCCCTTCTGCTCAAAGGTGAGAGTTCGGCTTCCCTGCATACGCGTAAAAGCTCGGACAACATCCTGATCTTCGTCGTAAAAAGCTATGATACCCGTCTCACCCGCCAAGCCCAGATCGACGTTGGCATTTTCTTGACCGGGCAAATACCGACCCAAGAAAACTACGGGCTGATCCCCCTCATTCATTGGTTCAACGCGATACACCAAATCTTTTGGCTCCATTTTGGTGAACGTGTGATTCAGGGGGAAGAAAATTCCTGGCGATGTTTCGTAACTTGCGTACGGGTGGCGGCCATAGTCGCGGTCATAACCAGTGTCGGTCGACAACGCCAAACCGCTTGGATTCAAATCTTTCCAAACAGCCCAAGACATCACCATGGATGGATAAATCTCCAATCGCTGGCCCACTTCCTCGCCTGCAATCGCCTGGCCGGTAGTTTGATTCCACAACGTGCCGTGATTATCCGCCAGCAACAAAGCATTGTTATAAACTTTTCCAGAATCTACAAAACCATGCATTTCACCTGTAGTCCGATCGGCGTGGGCCGAATACACCACCGCTGAACCCGTGAGTGGCGAGTACGTGATCCACAGCTGCTCACCATTAATCTCGTCACGGATTAGTTGGTGCCAATTCAAAATTTGAAAGGCGTAGAAGCGCTGCTGACCACCAACAGTCACGGCGATACCCTCAAGATCATCAGCTAGTTTTGCATCAGCAGTAATTACGTCATCGAGTTTAGGATCATTCAAAACAGGGCGATCTTCTGGCTCAAGACCGCTGTCGTAGATCTCGTCTGGTGGTACCAGATATTTTAAACCACCGCTTGAAACAGACTCGGCGTAAACGCCGCCATCAAGAGCGGGCCAGTTTCCGGCCACCCCTTGTTGTGTTCCCCACATCCGCCAGCCGGCAAACGCCAAAGCGGCTACAACGACTAAAACCACGGGCAAAATAACGCTTGTTTGCTTTTTCATAGATATTATCTCGAGATCTTTCTACAATTA
>JBBUCB010000093.1:27295-29314 GCA_038058005.1 Patescibacteria group bacterium
AAATAACGCTTGTTTGCTTTTTCATAGATATTATCTCGAGATCTTTCTACAATTATCGCTAGTCTTCGTCAACCCCACCATCTCAAAGTTACCGATAGGGACACTACCCCCTTAACCAACCATGATTTCTTGGGGTTTACCAAACCAACTTACCTTAAAATATATCAGGACGGATATTAGACGGATAAGCACGGATACATGATAGCGTCACCAAGCTCTATGAACCTACTTTGTATCCGTCCATATCCGTTTCCATCCGTTCTTATGGATTGGTAAAAGTAACTGGGTTGGTAAATGTGCTGATAAATGTTACCATGACTAAGCTAGATTCATCACGTTTTTACCTATGATTACGGTTGGAAAACAAGCCCCGGACTTTACGGACGTTACCGCCTATCACAAAGGAGAGTTCACCAAAGTGAGCCTTACGGACTATAAAGGCAAGTGGTTAATCTTCTTCTTTTACCCTCGTGACTTCACCTTTATTTGTCCGACAGAGTTGAAAGGCTTCGCTAAACACAAGGAAGAGCTCCAGAAACTCGGCGCCGAGGTACTCTCGGCCTCGACAGACTCCGAGCACAGCCACAAAGCCTGGTTTGAACGCGATCTCCCCCAGGTCGACTACCCTATTCTCGCCGATACCACCCAACGAGTTTCTCGTAACTACGGCGTTCTCGACGAAAGCAATGGCGAATCACAACGTGGTCTCTTCATCATCGATCCAGAAGGCCTCGTGAAGTATGTAGTCATTTCCGCTGGTTCGGTTGGACGCTCAGTCAAAGAAGTTATCCGCGTCCTCGAAGCCCTGCAGTCTGGCGAACTTTGCCCAGTTGAATGGGAACCCGGCCAAGACACGCTCGGTAAAGCTTAAGTTCATCAACAAAAAAGATCCTGGCCAGGATCTTTTTTGTTTGACAACAGGCGAGCCTTGCTGTATCTTGCCGCGTCGACGCCCTGTCGAAACCAGGAGACACGAATGTCCGCACTACTCATCAGCGATCTGCTCGTCGACCCCGCTCCCCAGTACTCGGTCGAAACCGAGAACCACTTCCGCCAGTCGAAAGATCGGATCTTCCCGATCCCCGACTCCATCAGCACCAGCGATTTCTTGAACTACTGGGTAGAACAAGGATTCGACGGCCTGACGGAGAAGCTCGAGCTCCGTGTCGTGAAGAAGATCGAGCGGCGCGTCCTCGCCCTCGGCCGCATCAAGAACCTCGAGGTCTACGAGAACCTGCTCAGTCAGCTGCAGCGCCTCGACGGCCGCTGCCGCTACTGGAGGAGTCTCGAGATCACCAAGCGGACTCTGCTCCGCCTGGAGCGACCCACCGCTCACCTCGCCCCACCCAGCCTGACGTTCAACTCGTCGCGGCCCGACGCGTACGCGCCCTGATCTACCGCCCTCGCCGAAGAAGCCGTCCTGGCTCTTCAGCAGGGCGGTCTTCGTTTTTAGGCCAGTTCTCAGGTAATTTGACCCTGGGAAGATTCAGATGTAACTATCAAAGGGTAACAGTAAAAACCCTAACCTGTGAGCGTACGTGTCATGGCGGCTGATGTGCTCATCAAGATGCTCAATCTCAGTGCTCGACCGCGTCCTGCGGAGGCGTGTACCCTCGAGTACCTCAACGACCTCGGTGGTCGGCTGACGAACCCCTTCTACTCCCGCACCTACGGAGAGCGTCACCTGCTTGAACCGGCCATCATGTTCGGGGTCGCGTCTCGAGTTATTGGCACGCAGCTGCCCGTCGGAGACCTGGCTACCCGGCCTCTGGAATCCTTCATCGAAGCTCTCAACGTCCTGCACGACCGCTGTGAGTTCGCTGAAAGCCGTCACCTGATCGCTGCCAGTACGCGCTGGCTCAAAACGACGCACTTCTGATCTCTGCCCCGCACCTTTCTGTTGTCAACGTTGACAGAAAGGTGCGGGGCGGTCTTCGTTTAAACAAAATGCCCCACGTCAGCGTCTAGAACTTCTCTACAAACTCGACGAGTGTGCGGATGCCGTATCCGGTACCGCCC
>JBBUCB010000093.1:29414-30514 GCA_038058005.1 Patescibacteria group bacterium
CTAGAACTTCTCTACAAACTCGACGAGTGTGCGGATGCCGTATCCGGTACCGCCCTTACCTAAATACGAAGCCATTGGTCGTTCTGCGTAGGCGGGCCCGGCGATGTCTAAGTGCACCCAAGGCTTGTTATCTACGAACTCTTGGATGAAGAGACCGGCGGTTAAAGTTCCACCGTAACGTGAAGTTGGGATATTGCGGAGATCAGCGATGTCAGAGTTGATCAGATCACGATAGCGTGGTTCGAGCGGCAACTCCCACATCTTCTCACCGACCCGGGCTGCGGCGTCGAGCACTTGTTTGCCGAGTGCCTTATCGTTCGTCATCAAACCGGTAATTTCTTCGCCAAGCGCCACTACACAAGCACCTGTCAGGGTTGCCAGATCGACAATCGCATCCGGTTTTTCTTTGAGAACGTACGTAATAGCATCAGCCAAAGTTAACCGCCCTTCAGCATCGGTATTCAAAATTTCAATCGATTTACCATTGGCCGCGTGAACAATGTCACCAGGTCTAATCGATTTCCCGGAAACCATGTTTTCCGTAGCCGCAATCACTCCATGAATGTTAACGCGCGGTTTCAGGCGAGCCAACGTAGCAAAGTAGCCAATCACCGCCGCCGCCCCAGCCATATCACACTTCATGCTCATCATGGCGTCAGCCGGCTTGAGCGACAAACCGCCCGAATCGAAAGTCACTCCCTTGCCTACGAGCGCCAAGGACTTCTTGGTCGGTCGAGGTGAAGTGTAGGTCATGTGAATAAACTTTGGCTCATGGTCGGCGCCTTGGGCAACCGCTAAGTACGCTCCCATCTTGAGCTTTGTACACTCAGTGCGATCGAGAATTTTTACCTTAACAAGTCCGTTCGAGATCTTGGCCACCTGAATCGCAGCCTGCGCCAAATGAACCGGCGTCATTTCTTGAGCTGGTGTATTCACAAGGTCCCGAGCGATGGTCACGCCATCAGCCACGGTCTGCGCATGCTCAACACGCTTGCGCATAGCCTGAGCCATCCTGCCATCGGCTACCAAAATATCGATCGTGCCAATTTTTCTGGCCGGGTTACCTTTTTTGTAAGTCTCAAAAGTATAGTCAGCCAACA
>JBBUCB010000094.1:0-7755 GCA_038058005.1 Patescibacteria group bacterium
TGCTCGTGGTCTGTCTGCAGGTCGTGTGCAATCGGTTGCTGTTCGTTTGGTCGTTGAGCGTGAGCGTGAGCGCTTAGCTTTCAAATCAGAAGAATACTGGTCGATAGAAGCTGACTTCAAAAAGGCTGAAGCGATGTTCCCGGGCAAGCTTTTCTCGATTGGTGACAAAAAAATCGACAAACTCGACATCAAGAATGAAGCCGCCGCTAAAGCGATCGTTGAGGCCGTTACCGATGCCAACTTTGTTGTAAAAAATATTGAGACCAAGGAAGCTTCTCGCAAGCCACCTACACCACTCACTACCTCGAGCTTGCAGCAGGATTCCTACAACCGTCTCGGCATGAGTGCTAAGCAAACCATGACGCTGGCGCAGCGCCTGTACGAAACCGGTCGTATCACCTACATGCGTACCGACTCGACCAACCTGGCCGAGCAGTTTACCACCGCCACCCAAGCTTATTTAAAGGCTAGTTTTGGCCAAGAATATGCTACTGGTGCAGTTGTTTATAAGACTGCCAAGAAGGGTGCCCAAGAAGCTCACGAAGCTATTCGCCCAACTGACGTCACCGCCGAACCTGAGTCATTGAAGGCAACGCTCGAACCAGGCGAATGGAAGCTCTACAATTTGATCTGGGGCCGTACTGTCGCCTCTCAGATGCCAAGCGCCAAGATGCGCCGCACCGCCGTCGACATGGAAGGCAACGACCATGTTTTCCGCGCCAACGGCAGCACGCTCGTGTTCCCAGGCTTCATGAAAGTTTGGCAGGCTGCTGAAGATAAAATCCTTCCCGAGCTCAAGGTCGGCGACGCTCTCGGCAAGCCGACTGAAGTCCGCCCCGAGCAACACTTCACTGAACCGGCCGCTCGCTACTCTGACGCCACGCTCATTAAAGCTCTCGAAGAATACGGCATTGGTCGACCGTCTACTTACGCCCCAACCCTGACGACCGTTATCGACCGTGGCTACGTGTTGCGCGATGACAACAAGAAGCTCTTCCCTTCCGACACCGCGAATATTGTTACCGATCTCTTGAAAGAGCATTTCCCAAACATCGTCGACTACGATTTCACCGCCAACATGGAGAAGCAGTTTGATGGCATCGCCGAAGGTGAACACGAGTGGCGCAAAGTCATGGCCGATTTCTACGGCCCCTTCCACGAGTTGATCGTCTCCAAAGGCGCAGACCTGTCACGAGCTGACGTCATGAAAGAGCGCGAGCTCGGTGTCGATCCGAAGTCTGGTCAGAAAATCATCGTTCGTACTGGCCGCTTTGGACCATATGTCCAAGTTGGCGACGCCACTGACGAGAACCCCAAGCCGCCACGAGCGTCCTTGAACAAGAACCAGCTCATGGACACCCTAACCGTTGCCGATGCCCTCAAGCTCCTCATCTTCCCTCGCAACCTCGGCAAACTCGAGAATGGCGAAGATCTCATCGTGAACAAAGGCCCGTACGGTCCTTACATGAAGTCCGGTGCTGTGAACGTGACACTTCCTCCCGAGATTGACCCCTCTGAAGTCACCTTCGAACAAGCCAAAACCCTGTTTGCAGAAGGTGCAGAAAAAAAACGCCTCATGATGGCCCCGCTCCTTGAGCTCGGCGAAGACCCCGAAACGAAAACTCCTCTGATGGTGAAGTCTGGTCGCTTCGGAGCGTACGTGACTGACGGCAAAACCAATGCCACGGTCCCCAAAGATCAAGATCCAAAAACCGTAACTCGTGAGCAGGCTATCGAGATGCTCGTGAAGAAACGAAAGGCTCCCAAGCGAGCTTGGAAAGGCAAAAAGAAAGACGCGGCCGAATAGGCCGCGTCTTTCTTTACTGATTATTTACTTGAGGCCGGCGCCTTGCTCGTGTACCCAAGTTCTGCAAGCTCGTCCATCGATAATTTCTTACCATCAACAACTGCGGCAATATGCCACTCACCGTTCACCAACTCTGGGAACAGGTTGAGCTTATCGGCAGCCCTACTGGTTAACCAACGGCGCATCTGACCGTCGCCTTCCGTGATCTGTATAGCCATGCGCTTTGCAAATAACTCGGCACCGATATCACTCTCGCCATCAAAGCCATAAGCTTCGGGGTTGCTCTTGATAACACGCTTCAAGACGTAGGTAATACCTTCGGTATCTGAACCACCTATGACCCTGGAGCCGGAAGGGATTTCCCCACGGAACGTATGGCCGCCTTCGATCGGCGGCGTAATGACAGGAGCCTCGACCTCACGATCGGGCGCTTCTATGACAGGTGTTGCAACCTTAGGCTCAAGAGAATCAACATAACCATTTGAGTCGGTTACGCCCGGCTCGGTCGCAACGACTTCGGTCAGCTGAGCGTCCGCAAACCTCTCCAACAGGCCGTCAATAACATCTACTCCTTCAGCTAAAGCACTGGCCATACCAACAGCTCGGCCCAACTGGCTGGTTGCCTTGGCGAAATTTAGCGACTTTCTCGCAAACGACGCATCACCCTCAAACTTCACACTCGACCACCACTGTTTGAAACCATCTTGGATAGCGGTGGCTAGCCTAGCCTCGGTACGCTCTCCACGCACAACTTGCGCCTTAGCGTTCAGCTGACGTTCCATGAGCGAGGCTACCGAGAACGAGGCTGCCCGAGCCCCAGCCAAAACAACCGGGCCACCCATGACATACGAAGCAACCGTGAGCCCGCTGTTCAGAGCTTCCTTGGCAACTTTAACCCCTGAAATATTTGTCGTGATATAGGCCTCAAGAGCCTTGGCGACTTCTTTATTCTGCTGCTCGCGGATATCATCTGTCGAGACACGATGTTGCTCAAGCAGTCCCTCGATCTTGGAGCGAAGGGCGTTTTTTCGTTCGGCGCTATACGGCGAAGCTTCGATATCTGCCATCGCCTTATCTGTCCGTTTCTTCAGCTCTGCCTGATAAATAAGTTCGTCGCCACCGTAATCACCGATAATCTCATTTCTCTGCCCCTGCCAATCCATAGCCTCATGGGCGCTTCTGGCAATCTTGGCCTTCTCCGCCTTTGTGAAGGCTTTCTGAGTGAAGTAGCGGTAAGCATCTGGAATAACTGCCGTGCCCGAATACGTGAGGCCAGCACTCATCGCGATCCGCGCGACGCCCTGAAGTAAAGAACTAGCGACATCGGTTCTCGTGGCTTCTTTGGGCTTCGGCGCCATTTCCTGCTGAGCTGCAGCCCACAATTGATTTTCGCCGGCCTGACGTACGTTTTCTCCAACCTGACGCCAGCCATAACGCACATGGCTCCAAGCGTTGCCCAAAGTTTCCCGAACTTTCGCAAAACCGGTCTTTGGCGGGATCTCGTCGTCCGTGAGATCGCCGAAGTCAAAAGTGTCAGCCTCTTCAAGGCCAGCATCCGGATGAATTGTAGGAACTGTCACTTCCTGGGTTTCCTCATCGTCAATGACTACCGGTTCATCTTCAACAATTTCAACTTTAGGCTCCTCCTCATCTAGATCCAAAGTACCCGCATCAGCCAAAAGCTCGGCCTGGGTGAGGTCAGCGATATGGCGCTCGGCTCGCGCCTGAAGCCGACGAAGGTCGCTCAAGCCCTCCCGAACACGCTCGTCAAGCATAGCCACAGCTTTGCCGGATCGTTTGACTTCGTCAACTGCCGTTTGGATCCTTACCAGCTTGGCATCGAGACTGTCTGTATGTTCATTAATCGCGGTAGCGTTAAGCTCCGGTACACTCAACATCTTGTGACCAAGCTGGATCTCCGCTGTTACCTCTTTAAGTTGAGCCAGAAGAGCCGTCTCTGGGTTCTCTTTTACTTCAGTATGAGCAGGCTCTGGCATCTCGCCATCTATTCGTATCCCGTGTTCCTCCTTCAGAATTGGACGCGTGCGTCGTAACAGGCCCTGGGCACGCGATTGGAGTGACTTACAGCGGTTAGTGGCATTCTCAAGTCGCGACCCAAGCCGACTCCGTTTGTCTTTGTTAAAGTTCGACTTCTCCAGAGTCTCCAAACGAGCACGTTCGCGCGTAAGAAGCAGGAGCATCTCATCAAACTTAGGGTACACGCCATCCGTCAACCCACCGTTCAATGCCGCCTCAACTTCGTCACAGAGATCATCAACGCGTTCCATATCCCTCAGAGCTTCCGTTGTCTCAACATCCGGGGGAGGAATCGGCGGTTTATCAGCTGCAACATCTAACGCTATGCTCTTAGCCAAGTCTTGAGCACGCTTCAGATCACGTTTACGTGCATCTTCCTGCGAAGCAGTCACTAAAACCAAATGCTCCGCCATGAACTGTGCAATTTCGATCGCCTCTCGTTCCGCCGTCAACTTATTCATCTCCTTCGACCATGCCCGTAACTGCTTAATTTTATCGAAAAATATTTGTTTGCCCTTCGGAGACAACGATTGCTCAACTTCACCTTCTGTGTATTCTTCTGATCGTGTAGGTTCTTCTGGATTACCAACGAGAGCTATGATCATGCTGGCACGATCTTTCTCGCTGGTACCAGGTATCCAGACATCATCATGATCACGAATCTCAATTAAAGTGTCGCCCAGGAACTTACCGATCTCATCAATCCTTTCATCCAGCGTCTTATCTTTTTTAGCTTCCGTTACGACTTCAATTTTCTTATCGGTTTCAACCTTATCGACGACAACCTCAGGAATAGGTTGTTCAGCTACTGGAGCCTCAATACCCACAAAAATTTCTTCTTCAGGTTCCGGAAAGTGCTTGAGATAGGCGAGCTTACGTTCAATAGACTTCAAAACCTGATTCGCTGACTCAGACACTCGACGCCCAACAGTGCGTTTATCGGTCAGGGGCAACAATTCCGTCCGTAAGCCTTGAAGTGCCTTGGGATCTTGTTCTGTGACAGCCGAAACCTTGATTTTTTCAATAAGTTCCTCTTGTCGTTCACGAGTCTCCGTCTCTCGACCTACCTCAGCGTCTCTAGCCCGAGCCGCATCACTATCAGAAAAATCAACGCCCAAAGCGCTCTTGTCGATAACGCGAATTTTTTTTCCTTTATCTCTAGCCATACTTTAGCTAACCTGCTGCTTCAATATCTTTCTCAATCCCGTCCAGGGCGTTATGGGTTTTCTCTCTCAAAGCCGCCATCGAGAGATCGCTCTTGTGCTGCGCAGCCCGAATAGTTACGAGTAAATCTTCGAGCTCGGCTCCGGCCTGAGTTTTGATGTCGGCTTTTAAGATGGCATCAAACTTTGCCAGCTGTTCCAGAGTCATGTTCGGAAGCAAAAACGCCCAGGCCTGTTTCTCTTCAACCGAAAAATGAGATGCGGCCAACATCTCGGCCAAGTACTGCCCGTATTCATGCGCCTCAGTCAACAATTTGCTGTTAGCGGCATTGGTAAGTGCTACCATAGGAGTTAGCAAAATTATACCACGTACCCTTTAGCCCCCTTTACGAACTCGTCAGACATGAGTATGTTTGATCCTACTGCTATGTCTGCTGAGTTTGAAAAATTTCGAGAAGTTCTCGATAGTCGCTACTCACAGGACGATATTGCGCTCATTGAGCGGGCTTTTGAGTACGCCAAGGCTGCCCACGAAGGCCAGGTCCGCGTCACCGGTGAACCGTATTTTGCCCATTCCGCTACCGTAGCCGCCAAACTAGCAGACCTTAAACTCCCCAGCGAAGTCATAGCCGCCGGTGTCTTACACGACGTCCCGGAAGACACCGCTCGCTCCATAGAGGACATCACTCGCGAATTTGGTGAAGATATCGCCAGCATGGTTGGTGCTGTTACCAAGCTTGGTAAAGTGAAATATCGTGGTGAGGATCGCTATGCCGAGAACCTGCGTAAAATGTTCGTGGCCATGGCTCAGGATGTGCGCGTGATCTTCATCAAATTCGCTGATCGCATGCACAACATGGAGACCCTGTATGCTCTGGAGGAGAAAAAACGTATTCGCATCGCTAAAGAGGTACTCGAGATCTATGCCCCCATCGCCAACCGACTCGGCATGGGTGAATATCGTGGTTTATTCGAAGACTACGCTTTTAAATACTTGCAACCGAAAGAATACAGTTGGACCCAGCACTTGCTTGAAGAGCGCGTGAAGAAATTTGGTCCAGCCATGGAACGTGCCTTGAAAAACGTCGACTTCGAACTCCGCAAGAGTGGCGTGCAAGGCGTCGAGCTCCACGGACGCGTGAAGCATTGCTACAGTCTTCATCGCAAACTATTGCGCTACAAGAGCGACATCAGCAAGGTCTACGACATCGTGGCTCTCCGTATTCTCGTGAAAGATGTACCGGCCTGCTATGCGGCGCTTGGTATTCTTCACGGTCTCTACACGCCCTTGCCTGGACGTATCAAGGACTACATCGCTCAACCAAAACCAAATGGCTATCAGTCACTCCATACCTCCGTTTTTGACGATCAGGGATCGGTGCTGGAATTCCAAATTCGCACTCACCAAATGCATGAAGAGACCGAATACGGTGTGGCGGCTCACTGGCGCTACAAAGAAGCCGGTACTACCCCAAATGAACGCCAAGTCCGTTGGATGGAAGAGTTGGCTCAAATCCAAAAAGAACTCTCGACTACGGACTTCATGCAACACCTGAACGAGCTCAAGCTCGATATGTTCAGCGACCGCATTTTCGTCTTCACTCCCCGCGGTGACGTGATCGATCTTCCGGAGCATTCAACCCCTATCGACTTGGCTTACGCTATTCACTCCGAAATCGGCAACAAAGCCGTTCAAACACGGATTAATGGTGAAATCGCAAGTTTAGACACCCCACTCAAGTCGGGTGATCTATGTGAAATTATCGTTGATCGAAATCGCCAACTCCCTAACGAGGATTGGCTCAACTTTGTTAAAACTCGTCACGCGCGTGAAAAAATCAAAGACGCTCTGCGCGGCAACAAGCCAGGTCTGTGGTCTTCACTTATGAAGCACGTCCGGTAAAACGATCAATGAGTTCCTTCAGATCTTCACGGGAGTAAAAATGAACCACAACCCTCCCCGTTCCGCCCTGCATTTCAATAACTACTTTCGTTCCCAGAGCTTCGCGTAGTTCAGCCTCAAGAGCTGCGATGTTTGGGTCTTTTCCAAGGGCCACCTTACGATTTTTAACTCCGGCCTTAGCCTCCGCCTCACGAACCGTCATGTTACCGGTCAGCATTTGAGCAAAAATTTCACGTCGTCGACTAGGCACAGGTTCGGCGAGCAAAGTACGAGCATGGCTGCGAGAGATGCGTCCGTCCGCCAAAGCATCAAGTACATCTTTTTCGAGATCAAGTAAACGCAAAGAGTTCGTGATAGTTGAACGCGCTTTGCCAACACGACCAGCGATATCTTCTTGGCGCAAACCAAACTCGTTGATCAGGGCCTGGTAAGCTCGCGCCTCTTCAACTGCATTTAAATCCTGACGTTGAATGTTTTCTATCAAGGCCAGCTCGAGCTTTTGCTGATCATCTGCATGTGGACGAACCGTAACCGGGATCTTCTCAAGCCCCAAAGCTCGCGAGGCCCGCAAACGACGCTCACCCGCAATCAACTCGTACTTCCCCTTCCCCGACTCAATCACCAAGAGCGGCTGCAAGATACCGTGCTCAAGAATACTCGCCTTAAGATCAGACAAAGCCTCCTCATCAAAATGTGTGCGCGGCTGTTGAGTATTTTCCTTAATGTCGCCGGGTGAGACGTAACGAATACGCAAATCACCTTCGCCGGTGTCAATTGGCTCTGGTGTAAATGCAACCGGAGCGACAACGGGGCTAACATCTTCTACGACGGGCTGTGGCATCGGA
>JBBUCB010000095.1:0-30205 GCA_038058005.1 Patescibacteria group bacterium
TTGAGATTGCTTTTGAGAACTTTGGAACAAAATTTAACGTAATCTTTTATGCCTAAAGTTCTTGGAATTGATTTGGGAACAACGAACTCGTGTATGGCGGTCATGGAAGGTGGCCAGCCTAAGGTTATTGAAAATAAGGAGGGCATGCGCACTACTCCTTCGATGGTGGCGATGAGTAAGACGGGGGAGCGTGTGGTGGGTATGCCGGCGAAGCGTCAGGCAGTTACCAATCCTAAGAACACTTTGTATTCAATTAAGCGTTTGATTGGACGCCGTTTTCAGGATGAAGAGGTACAGCGCGACATTAAGCTCATGCCCTACGAGATCGTGAAGAAGGGCGAAGGTGTGGCCGTAAAACTCGGCGATAAGGAATACTCTCCACAGGAAATCTCGGCGATGATTTTGGGCAAGATGAAGGCTGATGCCGAAGAAAAGTTGGGTGAGAAAATCACGGAAGCCGTAATTACCGTTCCAGCTTATTTTGATGATGCCCAACGTCAGGCAACTAAGGATGCCGGTGAAATCGCTGGCCTGAAGGTCATGCGCATTATTAACGAGCCGACTGCCGCTGCTTTGGCTTACGGTTTCGACAAGAAAGTTGGTGCCAAGATCATGGTTTACGACCTTGGAGGTGGTACCTTCGACGTTTCAGTGCTCGATGTTTCCGAAGGTACCGTCGAGGTACTGGCGACCAACGGAGATACACACCTTGGTGGTGATGACTTCGATTTGATCATCATGCGCTGGATTATCGACGAGTTTAAGAAGCTTGAAGGTGTCGATATTTCCAACGATCCTTTGGCTATGCAGCGCATTAAAGACGCTGCTGAGCGTGCAAAAATCGAGCTCTCGACTGCCCAGGAGACTGAAATCAACCAGCCATTTATTACTTCCGGAGCTGAAGGTCCAAAGCACCTTGTCATTAAGTTGAGCCGAGCTAAGCTCGAGGAGCTCGTTGGACCATTGGTCGATAAGACCATGGGCCCAGTTAAGCGTGCGCTTGAAGACGCTAAGATGTCGACTGGCGAGATCGGCGAAATTGTCATGGTGGGTGGTATGACCCGCATGCCGCTCGTGTTGAAGAAGGTCGAGGATTACTTCGGCAAAAAGCCGAACGTGTCCGTAAACCCAGACGAAGTGGTGGCAATCGGTGCGGCCGTGCAGGCTGGCGTGCTCCAGGGTGACGTGAAGGATGTCTTGTTGCTCGACGTAGCTCCGCTTTCACTTGGTATCGAGACCATGGGTAGCGTGTTCACCAAGTTGATTGATCGCAACACCACCATCCCAACCTCCAAGTCACAAACCTTCTCAACTGCTGCTGACAACCAGCCAGCCGTAACTATTCGCGTGGCACAAGGCGAGCGCCCAATGTTCGGCGATAACAAGTTGCTCGGACAATTCGATCTGGCTGGTATTCCGCCCGCTCCTCGTGGCGTTCCGCAGATCGAAGTGAAGTTCGATATCGACGCTAACGGTATTTTGCACGTGTCTGCTACCGACAAAGCCTCGAACAAGACGCAGAAGATCACGATCACGAGTTCCTCTGGTTTGTCGAAAGAAGAAATCGAAAAGATGAAGGCCGATGCTGAAGCTCATGCTGACGAAGACAAAAAGAAGCAGGAGCTCATCGAAGTCCGCAACCTTGCCGATACGACTATCTACACTGTTGAGAAAATGGTCGACGAGTATAAGGACAAACTTTCGGACGATGAGAAAAAGAACATGGCTGACAAAATCGCCGCCGTTAAAGCCGTAAAGGACGGCGAAGACGTCGAAGCCATCAAGACCGCCGCCGACGCCTTAAACAAAGACGCCCAAGCTATCGGTGCCAAAATGTACCAGTCAACTCCGACCGGAGCGTCGGAGCAGGCTCCTCAAGGCGACGCCGCAGCCGCTGACGCCTCGACCGAGCAATCGACAGCGAAAGATGCCGAGTTTACTGAGCAGAAGCCAGGTGATGATGCTCCCAAGGTTTAATGCCAAGTAACCTACGGACCATCCTGAGTAACGACGAAGGATTAGTAGACCGGCGGCTTTTCAGCCTCGGGACCTAACTCCTTCGGCCTTCGCCTCAGGACAGGCTCTTCGTAACCTCAGGGTGGCGATAAGCATTGATCGCATCCGTCTAAATCCGTCTCCATCCGTTCTTATGGGTATTGTTAAGGAATACGCCCTGTTCTGCGAATTTGCGACCATGTCGGTGAATGGCATGCAGAGTTACATGCACGTGTTCGATCGCACGGTCTTCCAGACTGGGACACCGATGGTGCTACGAGGCTTCTTTGCCGCGCGTCTTATCGGTTTGCCGCTTGAGTCGAGCGTGGAGATCTACCTAACCGATAGCTCGAATACGCTCATCGACAAGGGTCAGCTCTTCAAGAACAAGTTAAAGGGCCCGGGAGCGAATATTGTTATCCGCATCGGGGGTATTCAGGTTCCGAAGGCGGGGGAGTATAGTGTTTGGGGACGGGTTGATGGGGGAGAGCCGATCAAGTTGTGTACTTGGACGGTTGATGAAAAAGCCACGGCCACCGCTTAGTCTTCACTAATTTGTATGTCATTACTCAGCTCTATCAAGGCGATGTTTGCGGCCAAGCCAGCTCACGCTCATGACGATGCCTGTTGCCAGCACGAAGGTTCAGCCGCCAAGCCAGAGGCTAAGGCCTGCTGCCAGGCTGAGGGAGCCTGTGACGATAAAGCTTGTGAGAAAGATTGTGACTGCGAACACGCTAAGACGGAGTAGTTATGTCACTCCTCTCGAGTTTCATGAAATGGAAAATGCGCTGGGCAGTGTTGTCAGGCGCCTTTACCTTGATTGTGGTCCCGATTGTACGTTTGGTGTTTAAGCGTAAGTCCAAATCGAAAACTTTGGCTGGGCGCGAGGTTATCGATGTTCAGGCCAAAGAGATTAAATAGTAAAGAAATCCTGAATACGCGAAATCGTGTATAATTGGGGGGTATGCGAAAATACGCTGTAATTATTCTGTTTTTTTTGTTAGCAATTATAGCTGGAGGAAAGCTTGCTTCAAAGGTGGTTGCGAGTAATTTAAGCCTCGGGCTTGTCCGTAGCTATCAAAAAATTAGTGACACAGCCGGCAATTTTACCGCCACTATTGACGATTCCGACCAGCTTGGTTCAGGTCTTGATGACATTGGCGATTTGAATAACGACGGCACGACTGACCTAATCATCGGTGCTTGGAAGGATGACGACGCTGGAACAAACTTCGGCGCTGCTTACATTTTGTTCATGGGGACAGACGGCATGGTGAGTAGCTATCAAAAGATAACCAACTCTGTAGGCGGATTCACGGCTGGTGCTATAGACAGCGCCGATGACTTCGGTTACGGCGTTTGGGGAATAGGTGACTTGGATGCTGATGGTGTCGAAGACGTGGCCATCAGTGAACGTGCAGGGGATGACGGTGGCACGGATCGCGGAGCCTTTTATGTTGTATTTTTGAATGTCGACGGCACGGTCAAGGCCCAGCAAGATATTAGTGATTTAGCAGGTTCATTCACCGGTGTCTTGGATAACTTTGATGTCTTTGGCGAATGCGCTATTTCCATTCCCGACGTAAACAGCGACGCCATTCGGGATTTGGTCGTGTGTGCCAAACAAGATGACGACGGCGGTACTGATCGTGGGGCCATCTGGGTTCTCTACATGAATACCAACGGTACAGTCAGCAACTATCACAAAATCGCAAATAGCACCGGTGGTTTCGGCACGCTTGATAACAGTGATAAGTTTGGAGTGTCCATGACCACGATTTCCGACCTGAACAAAGACGGCATACGCGAGTGGGTAGTGGGCGCTACGCTCGATGATGATGGCGCAGCAGATAGCGGTGCGGTCTACGTCTTATTCATGGATGCTACCGGTTTAGTGACTAGCCAAGCTAAAATTTCTTCCACCACCACGAATTTCACCGGCCAGCTAGATACTTTGGATCGCTTTGGTGCCAGTGTTACCGATCTTGGCGATTTAGATGGTGATGGTTTGTCAGAAATCGCCGTCGGCTCTTGGGGTGATGATGACGCCGGCACTGACGCCGGCGCGGCTTACATCATTTTCTTAGATAGTAGCGGTGGGGTAAAGCGTTATCAGAAAATTAGCGGTCTGCTGGGCTATACGGGTGGCAACCTGGATATTGCAGCAGGCGATAGCTTCGGATTGCTCCTGAACACTATCTCGGACTCAAACAGTGATGGTTTTAATGAACTGGCCGTCGGGGCTATTACCGATGATGATGGTGGTACGGACCGAGGTGCGGCCTGGATATTTCACCTTCAGGCCTTAATTGACTCGAATCGATCTTCCTCATATCCAAGCAATATTTCCCTCCAGATTAACGATGATGCTACCTGCACAACTTCAGCCGACGTGTCTATCCAACTCGACGCTGAAGATGCTAGCGAATATCTAGTTAGCAATGATCCATTCTTTGTAGGCGCCAGCTGGGAAAAGTTCTCTGGCTCAAGCTTGGTTAGAGATTGGACCTTGGAGGATACTGATGGCTCACACACGGTTTATGCTGCTTTTAGAAGCATCTCGAAAGATATCTCGAATGTTGCACAGGCAAACATCATGCTCGACCGAGCTGAGAATTGCGGTTTGCCAATTGACCCAGTCGTTGATAGTACTGAAACGGAGTCGGGCGAAGACGAGGCTACCTCAGATCTGCCTGCAGGAGAGGCTGAGTCAGAGCCTGTGTTTGCCCCATCGCCACTGACTAGCGGGTCAGAGCTCGTCGAGGTCGTTGTTTCTGGTGAGTACATCCGCGGTGGACTGAATAATACGGTGTATTTTGTCGACGACCAGCTGATTCGTCACCCTTTCTACGACTCCCAATCCTTCTTTACCTGGCAGTCGTCTTTTGACGACGTACGCCTGGTTACAGATGCTACGTTGTCTCAGTTTCCCATAGGATCGGTAGTCCTACCGAAGCCAGGAGTAGTGCTCATTAAGGTGCAGTACGACCCCATGGTGTACACAATTACTGATCCAACAACACTTCGAGCCATTACTGATGAGCAGCTACTGATCCAGAGCCTGGGGGTTGAGTGGAGTGACTATGTGATCGACATGCCGGAGTTTGCGTTTGCAAAGTTCTACCTCGATAACCCGATCACGCAGCTTGCTGACGTGTCATTAGACGAAGAGGCCATGAAGACCCGAACCGAGCTCCACGGTGGAGGCGAGGCAAAATCCAGATTGACAGTCATGTTTCAGTCCTTGTGGCATAAGCTTGTCACCGTATTTTAGGTATTGACGTTATAGCCGTCAGCGTAGTCTTTACGAGAGGTGTCTTTTTTGCTAAGCTAGAGGTCCTTAACACTCTCCGTTTTTGTGGCCAAAGATTACTACAGTATTTTAGGCGTTGATCGTAAAGCGTCGCAGGATGACATTAAGAAAGCTTTTCGTAAGCTAGCCCACGAGCATCATCCAGATAAGGGCGGCAGCGAGGCCAAGTTTAAAGAGATCAACGAGGCCTATCAGGCTCTGGGTGACTCTGAGAAACGCGCTCGCTACGATCAATTTGGTTCTGCCGACGGCCCTCAGGGTTTTGGTGGTGGAGGTTTCCCTGGTGGCTTTGATCCGAATGCTTTTGGTGATCTAGGAGATTTGTTCGGCAATTTTTTTGGCGGCGGAGGACGCGGTCGTACGCCTAAGGGTCAGGATGTGGAGATGGAACTGTATTTGAGTTTTAAAGAGTCGATTTTCGGAGTTGCTAAAGAGATTACTCTGAACAAGACCAACACTTGTGCGCGCTGCGGCGGCCAAGGGGCTGAACCGGGTACAAAGATGAAAACCTGCGATACCTGTAAAGGCAAGGGTTTTACGGTTGGCGTACAACGCACCATCTTGGGCTCGGTGCAGATGCGAGTAGCTTGTACCGACTGTGACGGCCGTGGCGAGAAACCAGAAAAACCCTGTAGTGAGTGCCATGGTCAGGGTGTAACGCGTGGCCGTAAAGTTTTGCGTGTTGATGTTCCGGCCGGGGTGGAAGACAATATGCAGATGCGCGTTCGCGGTGAGGGCGAAAGCATCGGCACCCAAGGGGAGCCGGGCGATTTGTATTTGCGTCTCCGTGTTTCGCCGGACTCACGTTTTACTCGTGAAGGCTCGACTATCTATCTTAAAAAGAAAATTGGTATCAGCCAGGCCGCACTTGGCGACAACGTTCAGGTTGATACGGTTGATGGTTCGGTGAGCATGAAGATCCCTCCCGGTACCCAAAGCGGCGAAGAGCTGCGTCTAAGAGGTAAAGGTGTCCCAAGCGGCCGCGGCCGTGGCGACCAGATCGTCGTCATCCAGGTCACGACGCCGACTAAGCTTGATAAGAATGCCAAGCGATTGCTTGAAGAACTGAATCTCCGCGAGGATTAACAAGCCGCTTTAATCCTTAATCTTTTCTCTTTAATCTCCGTGTCGATGTATACTTAGCGGACTATGCTGGAGGTAATCACCCAATGGTTCGCTGAAGCTCAGCACGGCATTGTTTGGGACGCTTTGGTAGTGGCCGGAATTTTTGCGGGTAGTGTGGTTTTCGCTTTTACCCTCGGTAGAAACTCAATCATCGTATCGTTTGTGGCCGTAGTTTTTGCTGGTTTAGTTGTTCAGCTCTTGCCATCAACTAGCACCATTCCGGTCTTGTCTGATTATCCAGAAGCCCAAACAGACATCGCTACGTTTGCGATCGCAGCTGTGTTGTTTGGGTTCATATTTCGACGCAACCGCTTTTTTGAACCTTACATTGTCCCTTCGGGTTTAGAGCGTTTTGTGTTTGCCGCAGTTCTCGCCGGTCTCATCGTCGTAATTTTAGGATCGTTCTGGCAGGGCGATACCGAAAGTGTTTACGTTTCGCAAATTTTCTTACATCCCATCGCCCGTTTGGGCTGGTTACTGGCTCCTGTCGTCATGCTGGCGATTTTCCGCGGCGATAATGCTTAGAAGTGCTTCCCTCTCCCTCTGGGAGAGGCTAGGTGAGGGTTAATTTGCCAAGGCTGGCGGATTCCTGTACCCTCTCCGCTCGGCACTACCGCCGAGTGAGGATACATACATGATGCAGATCGCTTCCAGCCAGGGATTCGAGGGTGAGCTGAGTTCCGAGCTCGACGGAAAGCCGTACGCGTGCGTCTTCAGCAACGGCAGCACCGGCTCGGCCTGCTTCGGTAGGCTGTTCATGAACAAGAACGGTGAGCCCTGCCCGGAGGGCATCGGGTTGCCGAGCAGCCAGCAGGCTCTCGGCTTCCGTCGCCGCACCGCCAAGGACGGTCACCAGCTCTTCCTCCGGGTCGAGCTGGGTGAGCACCGGACGTCGCGGCTCGAGATCGACTGGTTCATGCCGGTGATGACGGACGACGGCATCAGCGCGGTCTGGAACACGTTCCTCAGCAAGATCGATGCCGTGGCGGTGAAGCACCTGCACAGGCCTCCGTCGGACACCCCCTCGCTGTCCCAGCCGTTCGACGTCCTCGAGGCCAAGCTCCAGGTGACCGTCGCCGACCAGCAGAGCGTGCTGTCGGTGGCCGGCCTGGCCTTCAACACCACCCAGATGGCTTACCAGTTCGGGCCCGGGGCCCGGATCGGTGGCCACCGCCCCGTGACGCTTGTGCGCGGCTGGAGCGAGTCCGCCGACAAGTGTCGGGTGATCTTCCAGGATCGGAAGATCCCCTCGGTCGACGCCACCTTCGCCTATCTCTGATCCGCTCCCGGACCCGCGCCTGTTGCCTGACAGGAGCGGGTCTCGCAATATCTGTAACATTTTCTCGATTTTTGTGTTTAAGTGCTTGCGTATGGCTGGTGACTTCGCAAAATTTTATGACCAGCACCTGGATGCGGTGTACCGCTTTGTCTATTTTCGTGTTTCCAACAATAGAGCCTTAGCGGAAGATATTACCGCCGATGTCTTTACGTCAGCTCTAGCCGCCTTTGAGAGTTTCGATCCAAGCCGCGGAGAAAAGGCCTGGATCATGACTATTGCTCGCAATAAGGTGATCAATCACTGGCGTGACAAGAAAGAGGCTATCGATATCGACGAGATCGCCTTTTCACTCGAGGGCGAGAACGGATTAGATAATGTCGAGTCTGCGGACGATATTCGCCACCTTCGCGAAGCCATGGCCCAACTCAAGCCGCACGAGCGTGCCCTAATTGAACAGAAATACTTGCTCGGCTATCGCTATAAAGAGATCGCCAAGAACATGGAGAAACAACCTGGGGCCGTGCGTGTAGAAACATACAGAGCCATGAAGAAGTTAAAAGAGCTCATGAAGATCCACGTATGATTTTCCTCAAGTTTAAACTCAAACGACTGCGTCGCGAGAGCGCACCAGATGCGGCTTTTAAAGTTGCTTTGCGTTCACGGCTAGTGGGCAGCCAACAAACACTTGCCTACCGCGCGTCTACGCCGGCCATGCGCTACGCCTTTGCGACCAGCGCCCTGATTCTTGTTGTCTTCTTTGGCACTACCTCATATGCCTACGCCTCTTCGGCAGTCACCGAGGGTGATGCCTTGTATCCGGTGAAGACCAAAATCGAAGCCCTTGAAGGGCGCTTGAAAAAGTCTCCCGAAGCCCAAGCTCGCTTCCGCGCCAAGATCATGAACCGCCGCATGCGTGAGGTAGTTCATCGCTTGCGTCACGACGAGCCCCTCGCACCTCGAACAGTAGCCGGTTTGGCTCAGGCCATGAACATGTCAGTCGCCGAACTCGACGATCTGCGTCAGGACGAAGCTGGTCGCGCGCTCATCAAAACCGAGATCAAGCTCAAGATGATCGAATCGCTGACAGACTTCCGTTCCCGCGTTGAGTTGTCAGACATGCCTGAAGAGCAAAAAGACAAGTTGTACAAACTCATCGATTTCCGTCTGCGTAACATCGAACGTATCGAAACAACAGCGCCCCTTGAATAGGGCGCTGTTGTTTTATCAAGGCGAGAATTGGCGAATGACGGCCCTTGTTGTACCCTGTATCCAGCTATGCCTACCATCCACCTTTTCAATACTCTCGGGCGCCAGAAACAGGAATTTAAAGCGTTGAAAGACGGCCAGGTCGGCCTGTATGTGTGCGGTCCGACCGTGTATTTTAGGGCCTCGATTGGAAATTTTCGAGCTTACATTTTTGCAGATGTCCTGCGTCGGCTCTTTGAGACTAGCGGTTACAAGGTGACGCACGTGATGAACATTACCGATGTCGGCCACTTGGTGGGTGATGGTGATAATGGCGAGGATAAGCTTGAAGTTGGCGCTCGCCGTGAAGGTAAGACCGCTTGGGAGGTCGCCGATGAATATACCAAGCTGTTCTTGAGCGACATGAAACGCCTGAATTTGTTGGCGCCGACGGTTATGCCGAAGGCTACGGATCACATTGCTGAACAGATCGCCATGATCCAGGAGATCGAGAAAAACGGTTTGACCTATCAGACGTCTGACGGGGTGTATTTCGATACTGCTAAACAGACAGGTTATGGTCGCTTATCTGGGCAGCGAACTGAAGAGAAAGAAGAAGGTACCCGGATCGCTATCAACGCCGAGAAGCGTAACCCGGCCGATTTTGCCTTGTGGAAATTCTCACCCAAAGACGAAGTCAGACATATGGAATGGGAATCACCTTGGGGCAAGGGTTTCCCGGGCTGGCATATTGAATGTTCGGCCATGAGCGAGAAGTACCTCGGGCTGCCCTTCGATGTCCATACCGGTGGCATCGACCACATTGCGGTTCACCATGAGAACGAAATTGCCCAAGCCGAAGCCGCTCGTGGTGTGCTTGAGGCTAATTACTGGTTGCACAACGAGTTTTTGTTGATCGACGGCGGCAAGATGAGTAAGTCTTTGAATAACACTTATAGTCTCGACGATCTGGCCGCTAAGGGCATCTCGCCGCTGGCATATCGCTATTTCGTGCTTGGTGCGCATTACAAGTCACAACTCAACTTTACTTGGGAGGCCGCTCAAGGTGCCCAGAACGCCATGAATAAGCTTGTCGATGCTGTGCGTTTGTGGGACAAACCAACTGAGGCTGATCAGGCGCTCGTGGACGAATTCATGAAGCACGTGAGCAACGATCTCGATACTGCTGATGGCTTGGCACTTGTCTGGAAAGTGGTAGGGGACGAAAATCTCCCTTCAAGCGTAAAGGCTGCTACACTTTTAGCCTTCGATGAAGTGCTCGGTTTGGCGCTTGAAGATGTGGTTGCCAGACCAATCAAGATTTCTGCCGAGGCTCAAGCCTTGTTAGATGAGCGCGAGCGTGCTCGCTTAGCTAAGGACTTCAAACGCTCAGATGTTTTGCGCGATGAGATTGCCAAGCTCGGTTTATTGGTTGAAGATACCAACGAAGGACAGCGCGTTCGAGAATTACGTTAAGAACTTACCTCACTGAAATTATGAAATCCATTTCCGGTGTTTTGTTCGGCATCATGTTGTTCTTGGTTTCCTTCGGAGTTTTGTATTGGAATGAAGGCCGAGCCGACCTGTCGGATGTGGCTAAGAAAGCAGTGATTATCCAAGCTGACAGCGTCACCTCTAACACCGAACTTGATGGCCAACTTGTCTCTGCTTCCGGCACCGTGACTGCCGAGCCTTTGATCGGGGATGATCTGTACCTGAAGCCAGGGTCATATTTTGCCGTAGAACGGCATGTCGACGTGTATGCCTGGGTAGAGCAATCGGAAACCGTCACGAGAAATCCAAGTGATGGGCCCGAGACCACGGAGACGGTCTACTCGTATGTTATGGAGTGGGTTGATGAACCAGCCGACGCCAAAGAGTTCCACGAACCAGAGGGCCACACCAACCCCGCCGGTACCCTCGATGAGAGCAATACCACTGTGTCGTCGGCTATGGTTGAGCAGTACGGCTTTACTCCGGAAGTAATCGATCTGCCGGTATTGTCGCCGGTGACGCTCAAGGCCGACAAAGTCTCGTTAACGCAGAATGCGACGCTTGTGAGCGAGGCGTACATTTACGTACGCAACAGCACCACGGGTACGTATCAAGCACCACAGCTTGGTGATGAGCGCGTGAGTTACGCAGTTTTGCCGGTACCTTTTGAGGGTACGGTCTTCGGTAAACTTGATGGCTCGACGATCGACCCCTTTGTTACCAAGAAGGGCGACACTTTCTACCGTGTCTTCAATGAAACGCACGACGAGAGTGTAGCTCGACTCCATGCCGAGTACACCACCGCGCTGTGGGCTTTCCGCGTCTTTGGCTTCCTCATGATGTGGTTTGGCTTGGCGTTGCTGTTTACGCCAATCCGATCGGTTCTGGATTTTGTGCCAATTCTTGGTGGGATCGGTAAGGCGGTGATTGCCTTCATTACCTTTGTAGTCGCCTTGATCCTGAGTGCCGTTACTGTGGTCGTATCCGCTGTTCTCCATAACCTGATTGCCGTCATCATCGTAGTCGCTGTTATGCTCGGACTTGCCATGACAGCGGGAGCCGTAGCTAAGAAGAATAAGATCGCTCATCATCCTGAGATAAGTACAAAATAAACCTGATTCTTTTAAAAATAACCGGACGGAATTCTGAATCCACTGACTTGCCGTTCATCACGGAAACAAGTCATTTAGCCAAACGCGACACGTTCGCGTTGGAAAAATAAATATCCATAAACATTAAGGTTTATTGACGAGATTGGAGGGTGACGCGACGTTGTCGCGTTTAGAAATACGCATCATTTTCCTTAACGCAACGCTTGTGCGTTAAGGAAATAAATATGCAAAAACGCTGGTCTTTATCAAGATAATTTTAGCCCAACGCAACCTCGTTGCGTTAACAAAATCGACCTTTGCGGCGGAGGAGTCTCGTCCCGTGGTCTGGATTTTCTTAATGCAACTCAATTGTATTAAGAAATGGGGTAATGAACAGCAAGACCCCCGACCATCCGGCCAGTTTATTTTAAAAGAATCAGGTTCAGGTAAGCGATAGGCGTCTTTTTGTGCTAAAATAGCGGCATGTACGACGATCGCAAGGAGGGTGTGAATTTATTGAACCCCGAAGCTGGCTCCGTAGAACGAGAGACTAATTTTGAAGCTCAGGAAACTGGGCCAGAGTTGGCGCCACGCCAGGATGAAACTCCCAAAGTCGACAAACAGCATCTCTCCAACGTGAAGTCGACGATTACAGTTCAAGAACCGGTCGCTGAGGCTCCGGCTAAGGATCCGCTCCTGACCCAGATCGAAGGAATTTTATCTGAGAACTTGGGGGAGATTTATTCCCAGTTGCCGGAAGACAAGCGCGAAGCTTTCAGACTGAAGGGTGAGGAAGTCGCCGGCAAGATCCACGAGATGATGACCACGGCTAAAATCAAAGTCCATAAAATTCTCAAGCTCGTCAGCGATTGGTTGGGCATGATCCCGGGTGTGAACGTGTATTTCTTGCGCCAAGAAGCCAAGCTCAAGCTCGATAAGCTCATGGATTACTCGGAAGAACAGGCTAAGACTTCACAAAACGCCCTGTGATCGATGACGCTGAGGCTCAACTACTTCTTCAGGCCTTGTTACCCTGGCTGCTTGCCCTTGGCCTTGCGGTCGTGGTGCTGGGTTTCAGTTTTTGGTATCTCCGGAGATTTTTTACCCGTCGGGCGCATGCTCGTCATGGCGAGGATAAGCTCGAAACCTTACGCATTACCATCCCACGCTTCAAGAATGATGAAGACACTCGCCAAAACGATAATGCCGCTGGCGTTAAGGAAAAGATCGCGATTGCTGAAACGTTATTCTCGGCCATCGGTGGCTTGAAGCCTGATCACGGTTTTTGGTCATGGTTTGTGGGTAGAACCGACAGTTTTGCGCTCGAGCTGATTGCTCATGAAAAACTCGTGACCTTTTATGTGACCGTGCCGCGTCGTTATCAAGAGTTTGTTGAACAGCAAATTCACGCGCAGTGGAGCGATGCGTTTGTTGAACCGGTTGAGGACTACAACATGTTCACGCCGACCGGCACCGTGGTAGCTGGCTATTTGAAGTTTAAGAAAGACAACGTCCTGCCGATCAAGACGTACAAGGAAATGGATGGCGATCCCCTGAATGCACTCACGAACGCGCTCGCGAAAGTGGGGGAGACTGATGGTGTCGCCATTCAATACGTGGTTCGTCCGGCGCCTAGCGGCTGGCGGTCTTTGGGGCTCAAAATTGTCCGTAACATGCAGCAAGGCATGAGTTTTAGCGAGGCTAAGCACGGCAAGAAAGGTGCCGGTTGGTTTTCCACCAAAGAGCAGAATGAGAAAGACAAGGAGAAAATGAAGGAGCGTAAATTATCCGCCGCTGAAACAAAAATGCTTGAGGGGATCGAGAATAAGCTCAGTAAGGCTGGTTTGGAGACGACCATTCGCGTTGTGGCCTCGGCCGCCAACACTGAAGAGGCGCAGATGTATCTCACCAACGTGCTGCAAGCTTTTAGCCAATACAACATTTACGAATACGGCAACTCGTTTGAGAAAAATATTCCCTCGTCGCGCAAGGCCATTATTGAAGGTTTTATTTTCCGAACGTTTAGTCCGAGCCACCGTTTGATTCTGAATACTGAGGAGCTCGCTAGTGTCTGGCATTTGCCGCTGCCAACTTCGGAGACACCGAACATTCGCTGGATGAGTGCCCGTACGGCCCCGGCGCCAATTAACATGCCTACGAGCGGCTTGCATGTTGGTTTTAATGTTTATCGCGGTCGCAAGACGGAGGTTTACATGACAGACAGCGATCGCCGCCGTCACATGTACATCATCGGTAAGACCGGTTCCGGTAAGACCGAGTTCATTAAGAACATGGCCGTGCAAGATATCCGCAATGGTAAGGGCGTAGCTGTTATCGATCCTCACGGCGACCTCGCTAACGATCTGATGGGTCTGATCCCGAAAGATCGCCTTGACGACGTCATCTACTTCAACCCTTCCGACCTTGAGCGACCGATGGGTTTGAACATGCTCGAAGCTCCAGACGAAAGCATGCGCGATTTTGCCGTGCAAGAAATGATCAACATTTTTTACATGTTGTTTCCGCCGGAAATGATCGGTCCAATGTTTGAGCACAACATGCGTAACTACATGTTGACCCTCATGGCTGACGTCCAGAATCCCGGCACCATCGTCGAGATTCCACGTATGATCTCTGACGATGCCTTCCAAAAGGCCTGGGTCGCCAAGGTAAAAGATCCGCTAGTACGCTCTTTCTGGGAAGACGAAATGGCCAAAACCTCCGATTACCACAAGAGTGAAATGATGGGCTACCTGGTGTCTAAAGTTGGTCGCTTCGTTGAGAACGAAATGATGCGCAACATTATTGGTCAGTCCAAGTCGGCCTTCAATTTCCGTGACATCATGGACAACGGTAAGATTTTGCTCGTGAATTTGTCTAAAGGTAAAACGGGTGAGGTCAACGCCTCATTGCTCGGTTTAATTCTGGTCGCCAAGCTCCAAATGGCCGCCTTTACTCGCGCCGATATCCCGGAAGACCAACGTAAAGATTTTTACTTGTACATTGACGAATTCCAAAACTTTGTTACGCCTTCGATTGCCACCATCTTGTCAGAAGCTCGTAAGTATCGCTTGAACCTTATCCTCGCTCACCAGTACATGGGTCAACTTGTTCGTGATGGTAAGACAGAAATTCGTGACGCGGTGCTCGGTAACGTCGGCACAACGATGGTCGCTCGCGTTGGTCCGGATGATATTGAGGTGCTCGGCAAGATTTTCGAGCCCACCCTTTCCGGCCAAGATTTGATGAACACCGAAATGTTTACTTGGAGCGTAAAGATGATTATCGACGCCGGCCAAGCCAAGCCTTTCACCATGAAAGCCTATCCGCCAGTGGAGGGGAATCGGAAGATTGCTGATGCTCTTAAGGAGATTTCTCGTCTCCAATACGGCCAAGACAAAGAGCTCGTGTCTCGCGAAATTTTGGAGCGTGCCGGCTATGCTTCCCGAGCCGCTGTCCCGCCCACACCAGCGCCTTTACCACGGAGCTTGTAAGCTGGTAAGATCGGCTCCATATGGCCGAAGCTTTGTACCGAAAATACCGTCCCTCTACCTTTGCGGCCGTGGCTGAGCAAAAACACGTTGTTCGGACTGTCTCGAACCAGTTAGCTGCTGGCAAGGTTGCTCATGCCTACTTATTCTCAGGACCTCGTGGAGTCGGCAAGACCACCATCGCTCGCTTGCTCGCCAAGGCGCTTAATTGCGAAGGTCGCGAGCCCGGTTCGGCTGAACCTTGCAACCAATGTTCGATTTGTGTCGATGCCAACGCTGGACGATTTTTAGATACAGTTGAGATTGACGCTGCTTCGCAAACCAAGGTCGAAGAAACTCGTGAGAACATTATCGAGAACGTGCGTTTCGCACCGTCACGCGGCAAGTACAAAGTCTTCATCATCGACGAGGTGCACATGCTGTCAACGTCGTCTTTCAATGCGCTTTTGAAGACGCTCGAAGAACCGCCTTCACACGTGGTGTTTATTTTAGCGACGACTGAGCTTCATAAAATCCCAGCCACGATTATTTCTCGTTGCCAGCGTTTTGATTTCCACCGCATTCCCGCCAAAGAGATGATTGAACGCCTCCAAACGATCGCCGTGGCCGAAGGCGCCGATGTCGAGTTCGATGTCATGGCTGCCATCGCCCGCCTGTCAGAGGGCTGTTTACGCGATGCCGAGAGCTTGTTAGGCCAGGTGCTGGCGCTTGGAGAGAAGAAGATCACCCTCGAAGTCGCTTCGCTTATCATCCCCGCCACTTACACGGACGTCGTCACGAATATTGCCGAGGCTTTGACTCGCCGCGAAACCGGCCGAGTTCTCGAGATCGTTAATAAGTTTGTGGAAGAAGGCGGCTCGATGCGCCACTTGGTTGACGAACTTATGGAGTTTTCGCGTTCCATGATGTTTGCTTCGCTCGGAGACACTCATTTGGATAAGTACGATGAGGCTACGCTGGCCAAGCTTCAGGAATACGCCAAGCGCTTGCCGCCGTTCGAGCTCCAGCAGCTCCTCGACGTTATTCTCACTGCTCGTGGCCGTTCAGCACCGTCGCAATATCCGCAATTGCCGCTCGAGATCGCCCTTGTACAATTTTGTCTGGGCGCCCAGGCTCAGGTCGCCGCTCCAGCCGCGCAACCTCGCCCGACTGCTCCTGTAACGCCAGCACCGATCGCCTCGCCTTCGCTTTCCTCCCCAGCCATGGGGAGGCTAGGAGGGGCTGTCATTTCACCACGTCCTCACGTCGAACTGCCCAAGCTTCCCGACGCTCCTGTAAACGTCGCTCCTTTGATCGTGGCCGCCAACTCGAGCGAGACCGATCACGCCACCGACGCTGACGTGGATGAAGTTCGCACCAAGTGGGGACGTTGTGTCTCATTGATCGCCGAAAAGAACATCGCCATGCCACTCATGCTCAATAACGCCGAGGTGCTCCGTGCCGAAAACGGACGCATCATCATTGGCTTCAAATACGTCATGCACGTCGACAAGATGAACGAGATCAAAAACATCCGACTGATCGAAGACGCGATTACGGCGATTACGATGCGCAAGTTAAGCATCGTCTTCGTGCACAATAAAACCAAAGAAGACGAAGCCGTAGCCGATCTGCTTGAAGCTTTTGGGGGAGCGGTCGTTTAGTTTTTCTTGTTCTTGGTGACACCTCGGTAGAAGTTCAAAAGCTCTGCGTCGATCTTGTTCCAGTTCATCGTGGCTCGTGAAGCAAGATCGCCATGAGGTTTGTCGCCGTAGACTTTGTGCAGGCGAGATTCGGTTTGTTTCACGCCCGTTTCACTGCCGTAATACACTAGGGCTGGATGTTTTTGCTTAAATTGAAAAGCGACCACTTTTTTGAGGGTATCCGTATCGTCATTCAAGAAATACGAGAACCTGTCGTCGTCTGCATCATCGAGAAGCGTAATGAGCGAGAACGACTTGGGATAAAAAGCGTAATGGATCTTTAAGATGAGAGGGAGGAGCCACATCGGCTTATACCAAGCTTTTCTGAGATAGAACGACATAATCATGTCGCGGAAGAAGAAATCGAGAACTCCATCCAAGTATTTGGTGTATTGGAGCTGGATGAAGAAAGCCATGTTGAGGTTCAGGTTGCCCCAGAGGTAGAGGAACAACTTGTGGTTGAGCCGCAAGGTCTTTAGTTCGCTCCAACGAATTTTTCCCTGTACGGCTTCACCAATTAGCACGGCTTGTGGACGTTCGGCCCGAATGGCGGCGTGAAGTTCTTTGAGAAAGCGGTGCGACACGCCAACGACGTGATCAAGACGCAGTCCGTCGAAACCGAGATCGATCCAATAACGAGCCGCCTCAAGTAAGTGATGCTTCACCTCGTGGTTGGCCTGGTTCAATTTAGGCAGGTGATAGAAATTGAGGAATGACAAGTAGTCATCGGGCCATTGGTAAAACTGAAACCAGTCACGATATTTGCTTTGCGAATTTGCCCGAGCATCTTCAAAATATGGGTGCTGACTCGAAACATGACCAATGACAAAATCCATCATGACGTGCATGCCGCGGGCATGAGCATCGGCGAGGAGACGCTTCATGGTGTCTAAATCGCCGAAGCGGGGGTCGATTCCAAAGAAGTCCAGCACGTGATAGCCATGGTAGGCGGAAGTCGGGTGGAAAGGGGTTAACAAGATCGTATTAATCCCCAGTTCCTGAAGATAATCGAGCTTATCGATAACGCCCTGGAGATTGCCACCGCAAAAGACCGGTTTGGAATGATCGGTTTCTAGCCATTTTTCGCCGCCACCACGGGCAAAGCGATCAATCATGAGATTGTAAATAACCGCTGTGTTGAGCCAGGATTTGGAGTTTGACATACCTATTAAAGCTTGCTTGAGTATAAGCTAACGGTCGAAAAGTAGCTAGACTTAACCATAAAAAGGCGTATACTGGAAACATGAAAATTCTTTTCTTGTCAGCCGAGGTAGCTCCCTACGTTTCGGTGGGAGGGTTATCCCAAGTCATGTATTACCTGCCCCGTTCGCTTTCCAAGCAGGGGCATGAAGTTAGAATTTTTACGGCTAAGCACGGCGCCATGGCTAAGGGGGACGCTAATGAACAGCCTTGGGACTACCAGATGGATACGGCAGGCCTGCGTGTCCCTATTCGTCATGAAAATGGCAAGCCTGAGACAGATCTACTCGTGGTTGAGGAAAAGCGTAACAAAAATGCTTTAGAACACGGGGGAGTGGGCCCTGACGCTGATCCGGAGACAGAGACGGAATCCAATTTTGACGGTGAGATTACCTGCGACGTACTTGCCATCGAGCCAAAAAAGAAAAACGATGCCTACATTTACGTTTTAGAAAATCAGGAATACTTCGGCTTGCGCGCGAATGTTTTTGGATACAGTGATGACCACACGCGTTTCGCTTTGCTCTCGAAGGCTTGTCTTGAATGGCTGTTGATCCAGTACGAACGCATTCAGGCGGGGGAGAAAAACGTCTGGTGGCCAGATATCATTAACTGTCACGACTGGCACATGTCGTATTTTATCGACCTGGCCCGCCGCGATGACCGCTATCGCAAGGTCATGGCTGCTATGCCGATTGTTTTGACCGTGCACAATTTTCGTTATCAGGGCAATGATGAGTACCGCTACATGCCTGAGAGCGCCCAAGACAACGGCGTAGCTCCGCTAGCCCCACTGACCTCTAAGCTCTTGCAACGCCAGAATGCGCTTAAACGCGGTTTGTTATTTGCCGATGCCATTACCACCGTAAGCCCGACGCATGCGATTGAGGTTTTAACCCCGGAATATGCCGAAGGGTTAGAAGATGTTCTAGAGAAAGTTCGTGGCAAGCTGCGCGGCATCATGAACGGTATTGACACCGATGAGTTTAATCCCGCTACCGACAAACTGATCCATAAGCGTTTTGGTCGCCGTTGGTTTGCTGCGGCTCGGGCTGAGAACAAAAAAGATTTACAGCGCTTCTTTAAGCTGCCAGTTGATTCTTCGACGCCGTTACTGGCTTCGGTTGGACGCTTGTCAGAACAGAAAGGCTGGGACCTCTTACTCGAGACTTTGCCGCCGCTCCTCACGGAACGCCCTGACGTGCAGTTTATCGTCGTCGGCACGGGCGATGATCATTATCGCGATGCTCTGGTAAAACTCGAGGAACAATTTCCAAAGCAAGTTGGTCTGCATTTGCAGCAAGATTTTGAGCTGCCCCGTCGAGTTTTCTCGGGAGCCGATATCGTGCTCATGCCAAGCATGTTCGAGCCGGGCGGGATTGTGGCTCTCGAAGCACTGCGTTATGGCGCTGTGCCGCTTGTTCGACGCACGGGTGGCTTGAATGACAGCATTGAGGACTTTAACCCTATTACCGGGGGAGGTACGGGCTTTTCATTCACAACCAAGAACTCTTGGGCCCTGTACGGCGCTATTGTTGAAGCCTTAGCAATTTATCGTCACCCCAAGCTCTGGAGTCACCTAGTAAATAACTGTTTAGCGGCCGATTTTTCTTGGGATCATGCTGCCAGAGATTACAAGGACTGGTATGCTAAGGCTATCCGTCAGCGAGCCCGCTCTGCCGCGGTCTCCAACGTCTCGAAACGTTAACCCCCTTGCCTGTGGTTGATCTTGCTCAAGACCTTGCCTGGTTTGAAACCTGGAAGCATTCCACCACCTACGCTCACTTCAAAGATCGACCGATTGCTTACTTCTGTGCTGAGTACGCACTTGAGAGTAAGATTCCCACCTATGCCGGTGGTTTAGGTATTCTGGCTGGCGATGTTATTCGTGAGGCTGCTGACCGCGATGTCCCCATCGTCGGCATTGGTTTGTATTACCGCCAAGGCTATATTTGCCCGACCAAGGTCGTCAATGGCAAGCTTGTTGAGATTTGTGTCGACACTCCAGCCCCCAGTGTGGGCTTAGCCCAGGTTTTGGCCGAGGACGGTTCGCCTTTGAAGATCAGCGTTCCCATGCAAGACGAACATATTATCGCTCACGTCTGGAAGTGGACCCGCGCCAACGCTGATGTGTATCTTCTTGATACTGACGTTGAGCCGAACAAGGACGCTGACCGCAAGATTACTGAACGTTTATACATTGCTCATTCGGAGATGCGCTTGAAGCAGCAGATTGTGCTCGGTATTGGCGGCCTACGCTTGCTTGAGGCATTGAAAATTCATCCGTCGATTTACCACTTGAACGAGGGCCATTCGGCCCTTTTGAGCTTGGAGCTCATCCGACACCAGATGCAGGAGCGAAAATTATCGTTTGATCAAGCCAAAGCCTTCGCTCGCCGACGTTTGGTGTTAACCAACCACACTTTGGTACCGGCCGGGAATGAAGTTTACGGGGACGATCTCGTGAGTTTGTTGCTCGAACGTTACGCTAAGGACATCGCTGTGCCAGTAACTGAGCTCGTGAAACTCGGGCTTGTTCAGGGAGCGAGCTCATTCTCCATGACCCTACTCGCTTTACGCATGGCTTCTGTAGTGAATGCCGTAAGTAAGCTGCACGCGAAGAAGGCCAGTGAAATTTGGCATGATCATCCCATGGTGGCTGTTACAAACGGAGTTCATATTCCTACCTGGGATCGGATTGTTGATGACGTGAGAGCGCCAGGTGCTTTCTGGAAGGTGCATCAGGAGCGGAAGGTGGAGCTTTTGAAACACATCGCCTCGCAGACGGGCAGAAATTGGGATCAGGACACCTTGCTCGTGGGCTGGGCCCGTCGCATAGCTAGCTACAAGCGCCCTGGGGCCATTCTCGAAGACGCCAAGCGCTTTGCAGAGCTCGCCCGCAATTCCGATCGCCCCATGCGTTTAATCATCTCCGGTCGTCCGCACGCAGCCGATATTGAGGGACTTAAGATTCGTGAAGACATTCTCAAGTTAGTCGAGGGTGAACTGAAGGACGTGGCGGCGTATTTACCCGACTATAATCTTGAACAAGCTGAGTTGCTCGTCGCGGGGTGCGATGTTTGGCTAAATACTCCAGTGGTCGGCTTCGAAGCTTGTGGCACGAGTGGTATGAAAGCCGCCTTAAACGGCGTTTTACCGTGTTCAACCAAAGACGGCTGGGTTGATGAGGCTGAATTGTATAAAGTAGGCTGGCTTCTGAAAGACGCAGATGTCGCCACTGACGTTCTCGATGTTCTGGAGCAGAATATTTTGCCGATGTATTACGATCGCGCCGGCGCGAACGTTCCGGCCTTGTGGGAGGAGCACATGCGCAACTCCCGTGACATGATCCTGAACCAGTTCAGCGCCACACGCATGCTGCGGTCGTATATTGAGATGATGTACCTCTGAGGTCCTTCGCTCGGCGATCACTTCGGTGAGCCTCGCTCAGGACAAAAAATCCCTCGCATGGAGCGAGGGATTTTTTGGTTCCGGGACTTGGATTCGAACCAAGATTAAGGGATTCAGAGTCCCTCGTCCTGCCTTTAGACGATCCCGGAGTACAGGGAACGCATTTATTTGGGCCGTCTTGGCGTCGCCGACTCCGGGCCTCCTTCACCGTAGGATTAACCTACGCCTCAGTCGGTCCTCGTCGGCTCCTAAAGCCGCCCTCAAATAAATGCGTTCCCGTGCAGTGTCGCGTTGTAAATCGGCCGCTGTAAGTTTGTAGCGGCTTTTCCTTGTAGTTATTGAAAAACGCTGCTAGTATACGGCCGCAAAGGCTATTTGTCAAAGTTATGGTATTGATTGGTAAGGTTGTTAAAGGTCAGGGTTTTGCGCGGCTGGCCTTTGGTTTGCCAACGGCGAATTTGGACTTGGATGAGGCGGTTACTCTGGAGGCGGGTGTTTATGTGGGTTATACAACGGTTGAGGCCGGACGCTTTCCATCGGTTATTTATATCGGCCCCCAAGCAAGTGAGAAGGTCGAGACCCACCTGTTCGGTTTTGATGCCGATCTTTACGACCAGACGGTGGAGATCGAAATTGTCAAGTTGATTAGCGAGTACGTCCCTTGGAAGAGCGAAGAACAAATGAAAGCAAAAGTCGCGGCCGACGTTCAGAAGGCCAGGGGCTACTTTTCCACAGCTTTTTGACCCTTGCCAAAGATTTTCGAGAGTTATAATATGCGTACACTTATTTTTATGAGTTACGTGTATGCCTACGCTGACAGCTACTGAGCTTGAATTGAAGGTACTGGTTCCGGTCTCCATGACCGATGACGAGGCTGACCCAGATACAGATAAGGATGATGACGAAGATGAAGATGAAGACGAAGAGGATGAAGATGAAGATGAGGAAGAGGAAGAGGCCGAGGCTGAAGAGGCCGTCTAAATAAAATACGCCAGCCCTCGGGCTGGCGTATTTTATTAGGCCGTGACTGTGGCCAGAATATCTGAGAGTTCAGAAGCGGTCTGAGCCTTCATCATCGGGTCTTTGTACTGTTTGAAGTTGGGCATGCCTTTGAAGTACCAGGACAGATGCTTGCGGAAGGTGTTAACCGAATTCGGACCGTATTGCTCAAGATGCAAGGCGAGATGCCGATTCACCACACGCAGACGCTCTTCGAGGGTCACTATACTTGGCTCTTGGCCAGCTTTAAGGTCGAGAAACTGTTTAAAGATCCAGGGATTGCCGAGAGCCCCACGGGCAATGAGCAAGCCGGCGCACTTCGAAACCTCAAGCGCCTTTGGCATAAGCTCTGAGCGGTGTACATCGCCGTTAGCCAGGACAGGAATGCTCACAGCCTCTTTGGCCTTGCGGATCATCTCCCAATCGGCCACGCCCGAATAACCCTGCGCCTTCGTACGACCGTGAATAGTCAGGAGATCGACTCCGGCAGCTTCGAGCACTTTAGCGAAGGTAATACACTCGGTTGGATCCTCCCAACCTAAACGGATTTTGACTGAGAGAGGAACGTCGATGGCCGCTTTCATAGCCTTTACAATCTTGGTGGCCAGCTCCGGCTCCCTCATGAGGGCTGCGCCGTTAAAATTGTGGACGATCTTGTACACGGGACAACCCATGTTCACGTCAAAGCCTTCGGGTTGATGCTGTTCAGCGATGATGCGGGCCGATTCTGCCATGGTGGCTGGATCGCTGCCAAAGATCTGCTGCACAAGCGGTCGCTCCTCGGGATGGATCTCGGTCATGTCCAAGGTTTTGTTGTTGCCGCGGACTACCGCCTCTGCCGAAACCATCTCACGGAAGACGATCGGGTAATCGCTCGTGCCTTCGCTTCCTCCCCTTGCCATGGGGGAGTTAGAGGGGGCGGTCACCTCCTTGACCACACGACAAAAAGCCGAGTCCGTCATGTCAGCCATGGGGGACAAGGCAATAATTGGTTGGGGGAGTGACTTCCAATCAAGTTTCATAGAAGGACGAGTATAAAGGACCAGCTAAGGGTTTGTAAAGGCTTTGCTATACTTCGGGGCATATGCAACTCTCGTTCCACGGCGCTGTTGAGGAGGTGACGGGTTCGTGCTATCTCGTTGAGACGAGTAAGGCCAAGATTTTGGTCGATGCTGGCATGAAGCAGGGGGAACGCATTTGTGTCACCCGGAGCCTTGATCCTTTTGGATTTGATGTTACCAAACTCGATGCTGTCGTTGTGACGCATGCTCATTTCGATCACACTGGACGTTTGCCAGAACTCGCGAAGCTTGGTTACAAGGGGCCGATCTACATGACAGCACCTACCAAGGCTCTGACCGACATTATCTTGGAGGATTCACTAAAGATCATGAAGGAGAACGCCGAACGTTGTGGCGACCCTGTGCCGTATGGCCCGGAAGACAAACAACTAGCGATCTCACTTATTCGCGGAATCGGCTACCATACCGAGTTCGAGGCGGCTCCTGGAGTTAAAGCCATGTTTCACGATGCCGGTCATATTCTTGGGTCGTCATTTATTACGCTCGACATCGAAGAACGGATCATGGAGAACGGGAAGCCGATGCGGCTGGTGTTTAGCGGGGATATCGGCAACGAACACATTCCTATTCTACCGGAGACTGAAGCTATCCATCGCGCCGACGTCGTGGTCTGCGAATCGACGTATGGCAGCACGATCCACGAACCTGCCTCCATGAGAAAAACCATGTTGACCGAGTTTGCTCACAAAGTTTTAAATCGGGGAGGTACTTTGATAATTCCCGCTTTTTCTATCGAGCGAACGCAGGAACTATTGTACGAGCTCGACACCTTGCTGTTAGAGAAAAAGATTCCCTCTGTTCCCATTTACCTCGATAGCCCCATGGCCATTCGAGCGACCGAGGTTTACCGTCACTTTAAGCAGTACCTGCACTTTGATCATCCGGTCATGGGAGCCGACAAAGATTTTTTTTCGTTTCCGTCACTCCGCGAGACGATGTCCACCGAGGAATCAAAACTTATTAACGCTGACAAGCGATCAAAAATTATTATTGCTGGTAACGGCATGATGACGGGCGGGCGAGTGCTCCATCATCTGAAACGACATGTGTCCGACCCGTTGAGCGGCGTGCTAGTGGTTGGCTATCAAGCTAAGGGCACGCTCGGTCGCAGAATTCTCGATCGCGAAAATAGCGTCAGGATTTACGGCGAAGAATATCCTGTACGGGCTGAGGTTTTAGCCATTGAAGCTTTCTCGGCGCACGGTGACAAGGAGAAACTCTTACGTTGGCTACAGCCAGAAGAGGGTAAGGTGAACAAGGTTTTCTTGGTTCACGGAGAGAATCCAGTCAAAGATGCTTTTTCTGAGTACCTCCAAAAATCGTTGTCCGCTGAAATTATTATTCCGCATCTGTCACAATCATTCGAACTGTAAGCCTGTCCAAAGATAGAACAACCGAGCAGCTGAGGTGTTAGACGCAAAGGGGGAGACACTGAGGATAGGATCGCCTTTGCCAAACGTATTGAAACGAATTGTCTGAAAGGCCAAAGGATTATTTTGTAAACTTTCGATAACGCAAGCCTGATCGGCGAAAGCGGTGACGTCAAGTTCGTCTCGCCAGCTGTAATGCACAAACTCACAGCCCGCACCCCGTACCTGACCAACTAGATTTCGAGCTCGCACGTTAGCTACGCCGTCGACAATGACTCGGCCTTGAATAAGTTCAAGTTGCGTTTCGGTTACGGCCTTAGGGTTGCGGTACTGAGTGAGTTTAATTTGGGTGTTGCTGTCCAAATACAACATCGTGCCGTCGCAAAGTTGAAATTTTGTATAAGCATCAATTGGCGAGGACATGAGTTCGCCGCGACTGATCGTCGAGCCTTGCGGGTCGATTGCTTCGGCTCGGCAGGGCTCAATTTGGCCTTGTCCGCCGCTAAAGGGAGCCTCAAGGCTCGAGCCGAGCAAGTAAGTGCCGGCACTAGCCACGACGAACGTTGCTAAAACGATTGTCCCAATATTTCGCATATTCGTAGCTGAGTATGCCAGCACGTTACCAAACTTCCAAATTACGTCTAGCGTTTTACGACGCAACTAAGTAGGTATAGAGATCGGACTTGTCGATGCTGTACATACGAACAGGCTTATCGACAACCTGATTTAGAACCAATTCATTATTGAGGGGGCAGGTGGTAGACTATTGCTACGTGAATAACACAGGAATTAGTCATTAGGAATTAGCAGAGATTAGAAAATAGAGTCAGGAATCTGAGTGCTCTAAAGTCTAATCCCTAAATTCTGCTAATTCCTAATGACTAATATCTTCAGTTTATGGCCCTATTGGAGTTCTACGGTGACACTTGTCCGCATTGCATCACGATGAAGCCGCTAGTTGCTAAGGTCGAGAAGAAGCTCGGCGTTACTTTTGAAAAGTTTGAGGTTTGGAACGATGAGGCGAATGCTAAAAAGCTGAGCGAGATCGACAAAGGCTTGTGCGGCGGTGTGCCGTTTTTCTATAACACCGATTCCAAGCATTACATTTGTGGGTCGTGCGACGAGACAGCGTTGAAGGCCTTAGCTGAAGGTAAGAAGCCCTAGTATGCAACCATCGACAATTGGTTTGGCGTTGGCGTTGCTCGTCACACTCGGGGCGGGTTGTTCAGTTCCGGAACTTCCAAACTGGTCGATT
This sequence comes from Patescibacteria group bacterium, assembly GCA_038058005.1. Classification (GTDB taxonomy): domain Bacteria; phylum Patescibacteriota; class Patescibacteriia; order UBA9934; family UBA9934; genus JAGORL01. The sequence goes on from JBBUCB010000095.1 coordinate 25,973, forward strand.
TTTCCGAAATAAGTTCCCGCGACGGACATCGATCTCAGTAATAAGCATCGCGTTCAGTTAGAACAGACGTCGCTGAATCCGCTCGACAAGCTGGCCAAGCAGCCAACTCGTTATGTGTCGATCACGGAGTGGTTACCGAACGATCGGGTAGCTTTTGATTGGTCAGAGACGTACGATCGTGAGACGGCGGCATCGATTGAAGCTCGCACGGAAGCTGGGCGGGCTACGGGCGTAGGTGAGGAGTCGAACGTGCCAGATGCTGTCTTTGAAACGATCTCACTCAAGGGCTCGCTGAAGAGCGATGCGCTCGACGACGGTCAACGCATTCTGTTGCCATCGGAGTGGGAACAGAATGAGCACGATCTTACCGGAGGACCAAATACGGTTATCTGGCTATCGAAAGCACAGTATGACGAGCTAGCCGATGCCCGCCACACGCATCTTTCAATCGGCTTATTCGACGCTGGCCTACAGACTGCCGCGAATGCCGCCGAGGCTGTAAAAGGCTTCATCGCAAAGTTGCAGGGTGACGACGGGGCCGCGGTGAGCGATCTCGACGTTACGGAGATCGTCGCCGACGCTGAGTGGGGGACATACTCTTTGAAGTGGCAAGGCGATAACGTTAAGGTTCAAACGATCCAAGCAGAAAACAAATTCGCGAGTTACACGATCCTTGCCAATCCGGAGAATCCTTTGATTCTAGAGGTCGAACTCAAGGCTTGGGCTTACGGCACTGAGGCTCTAGGCGTGTTGAGTGATGATCTGGAAATTTCCGGATACGCGGTGACTGCAATTATTTCTCCTTAATTCGATGCTCGACCATTTGCCATCCTGACGTGAGGAAGGATTAGTAGACCGGCGGCTTTTCAGCCTCGGGACCTAACTCCTTCGGCCTTCGCCTCAGGACAGGCTCTTCGTAACCTCAGGGTGGTGGAAAACGACGATTGCTGCAAATAAAAAAAATTCCATAACAGGTCCGATGGGATCAGTTATGGAACTTTTTTGGTGCTTATTCAAACTTGCCTAACCAGTGTGGATCGGTCTTCACGTCGAGCTCGAGATAATACTTTTTATTGGTCACAGCTTCGAGTTCGTTACGGACAGACTGGCCAATTTCCTTAATGCCTTGGCCGCCGCGACCGATGATCATTGGCTTGTAGCGTTCGGAGTTGGTGTAGATAGTGGCATTCACGTAAATCAACTTGTCGCTGCGAGGCTCGATGGCGTTTACCTCGACGTGAGTAGTGTAGGGAACTTCTTCGCGCAAACGCAGAAAAAGCTTCTCACGGATGAGTTCGGCGAGCCAAGTCTCGTTGCTCAAGTTCGTGAACTGGAACTCGGGGTACATCGGTTCGCCTTCGGGAAGTTGTTCGAAGATCCAACGCTCGACAAGGTCGGTATTTTTTCCGGTCAGGGCAGAAACTTCGACGTAGTTATCGAACTGGTCTTTGATATCGCGGTAATAGTCAATGTAGTTACGAGAAGCCTTGTCGTCGATCATGTTGATGACGAGCAACTTCGGCTTATCGATGGCCTCAATCATCTTCATGGCCTGTTTCTCCTCGTCGCCGAGGGCGCGGGTAGGATCGACAACGTAGATGACGGCATCCACGCCGTGCAACGACTCTTTAGCGTAGCTCAAAAGTTTCTGCGTCAAAGGATCTTTGGCTTTCTGCATGATACCTGGGGTGTCGACAATAACAGCCTGGCCCTGAGGTCGGGAAATAATTCCAGAGATAGGTAAACGGGTAGTTTGTGGCTTGGGGGTGGTAATGGCGACTTTCGACCCAACTATTGTGTTCAAAAGGGTCGACTTACCAACGTTAGAGCGACCGATAATGGTCACGAGTCCTGACTTCTTCATAGAGGTGAGCAACTCCGACGTAACGTCGGAGAAAGGATTAAAAGGGCAGCTTAACAGGTTTTAGAGGCTTTTGCAAGGCTAATGTGCTATCATTCCAGCAATCAAAATATATGAATACTCCATCATCCGCAGCCTTTACCGTCAGCGAAGTCCTCAAAGCCAGTTGGGACATCACCAAGAAGAGTTGGAAAAAGTATCTCATTCTTTTGGGCGCAGCTGCCCTCCTGTTGTTAGGTTTCAGTATTTTGTTCGGGATTCTTGAAGGTGTTATTGGTATCCCAGATTTGATCGAAGATATCCTGTCATTCCTGCTCGGCATTTATGTCGGTATTGTGATGGTCAAAGGAGCTTTGGTTATTGTGCGCGATCAGAAATTTGATCTGAGTGAACTTATCAAGGTCGACAGCAAAATGTATTTACACATGCTGCTGGCAACGTTCTTGTTCTATCTAGTTGTCCTGCTCGGCTTTGTCTTGCTGATCATTCCAGGCATTATCGCCAGCCTGATGTTCTGCTTTTACAGTTATAGCATTGTCGATAAAAATGCCGATGCCATTCAATCGCTTGAGGACAGTAAGAACATGACTGATGGCAGCAAGTGGACAATTTTCCTCTTCAACTTGTGCCTTTCTCTCATTGCCTTTGTTATTGTGGCTGTGCCGATGATCATTCTCGCTACGATGTCCGTAGGCGTTGGGTTCTCTAACGCTGGCGTTGGTCCAGCTATCCTGGTCGGCATCCTTGGCATGATTGTCGTGATTGCGATCGCTGCAGTTTTGAGCATGGTCGGCATGAGCGGTCAGGCGTACATGTATACTAAGCTGCGAGCGAAGACTCCATTAGCAATCAAGAAGTAATTTTTCTATGGCCAAGTCGAAGAGTGTTAAGCGGGGGATGTCAGAAACGGCCGTCTGGACCGTGACGATACTTACACTGGCGATTACTTGTGCCGCACTCGCGATGCTTATCAACGAGAACCAAGATTTGCGTCAGACGAATGACTTGTTACTCACGGTCAGCTCGAGGTAATACGAAAAAGTCTTTAGCCAGGAGCTAAAGACTTTTTTGTTTGCCTGTGTCATGGTGGCTGCTCGAGATCAATTTTATGCCATTCTGAGCGACGGCGAAGAATTAGTAGACCGGCGGCTTTTCAGCCTCGGGACCTAACCCTTCGTAACCTCAGGGTGGTTTAAGACGTTATGAGCAGGAGATACCTCAACTCTATGAACCTCAAAAACATAACTAAAGCCCTTCTCTACACGATCTACGATATTCGCTTATTGCGTCGCCTACAGGCAGGGCCATTCCCAAAACATCTCGGAGTTATTCTCGATGGTAATCGCCGTTACGCCAAATCGATCGGCTTATCGGCGGGCGAGGGTCACAAGCTCGGCGCCAAGAAGGTACGATCGTTGCTCACCTGGTGTGGCGAGTTTAAAATTCCGGTCGTAACACTCTGGGTTTTTAGTACCCAGAATTTTTCGCGAGATCCAGAAGAAGTGAAGACGCTCATGCAGTTGTTCATCGACCAAGCAAATTCGATGAAGACTGACGGTGAGTTTATCAAAAACGATATTCGCGTTCGCGTCTTGGGCCGACGTGATGATCTGCCAACTGATGTGCAGGAGGCCCTAACCGATCTCGAGACCACGACTGCGAATCGTAAGGGAATGCTTGTGCAGCTGGCACTCGGTTACGGCGGCCGCGAAGAAATTGTTGATGCGGTCAAGTCCTATTTGTCCTCTTGGTCCAATAGGTCCGATATGTCCCAGCGTACAAGCGCCCAACAATTTCAGGCTGCAGCGGATGCGCTAACTGAAGCCGAATTGACCAAGTACATGTACAACAGTGAAGTTGTTGACCCCGACTTCATCATCCGCACCTCCGGCGAGGTCCGTTTGTCCGGTTTCCTTCTCTGGCAGGCCGCTTTTAGTGAATACTATTTCCTCGACGTGAACTGGCCCGGCTTCCGCCGCGTCGATTTTTTACGGGCATTGCGGTCATTTCAGCTACGTCAAAGACGCTTCGGAAAATAGCCTGTATTAGCCACTTTCTATCCCAACTTACTTGACGGGGACCCTTATTTGTGTTAAATTAGCGAGCGTCGTTTGAGATCGTGACTTAGATCCTAAAGGCTGAAAAGCCGATCAACGCCGCATCTAGGCGGTGAACGTGTAACTCACACGTCAAGGTAAGTCACTGCCTTCGCGCCTGCCTTTCCGGCTTGATCTGAGTGGTCGAGTGCGGGAGGGCAGCGCGGAGGCACCCATTTCACCTTTCGCATCGTACAAAAGGATTGGCTACGGCCATTGAACATTGTCCGGTGCGAAACCTCTCGAAAAATCACACCACCACCGCAGGAGGAACAT
>JBBUCB010000096.1:0-7976 GCA_038058005.1 Patescibacteria group bacterium
TAGCCCTTGAAGAAGAGCTCGAGATCATCCCTGTTTTGAACAAGATCGATCTTCCGAATGCCGATGTTCCACGTCGTAAGGCTGAGCTCGTCAAATTGCTTGGCTGTAATCCTGACGATATTTTGGCGGTGTCCGGCAAGACTGGTGAAGGCGTGAAGGAGTTACTCGATGTCATCATCGAACGCGTGCCGTCTCCAACGGGCGACGCCTCAGCTCCGCCTCGAGCCGTTATTTTTGACTCCGCATACGACGACTACAAAGGCGTGGTGGCCTATGTTCGGGTTGTTGATGGAGCTTTCAAAAAGAAAGATAAACTTAAGCTCATCGCTACTCAGGCTGAGGGCGAAATTCTTGAGATCGGTGCTTTGAAGCCAAAGTTCTCACCGCTCGATCAGCTTGAAACCGGCCAAATCGGTTATGTCGTCACTGGCCTTAAGGACATTCGCGCTTGTCGCGTGGGTGATACCTTTACTGTCGGTAACGATTCGACCGGGGTTGAGCCGCTGCCAGGTTACCGCGAAGTGAAGCCGATGGTGTTTGCTGGTGTCTTCCCGGCCCAGGGAGACGAGTACGGTGCGCTGCGCGACGCCATGGATCGTTTGAAATTGAATGATGCTGCACTCGTTTACGATCCTGAGCACTCTCCGGCTCTCGGTTACGATTTCCGTTGTGGTTTTTTAGGCATGCTGCACCTTGAGATTCTCAAGGAACGTTTATCGCGCGAATATAATATCGACCTCGTAGTCACGTTGCCGTCGGTTGCTTATCGCGTTTTTGAAAATGGTAAGGCAGACTATCGTGTCATCAAAGGCGCCCTCGACTTGCCTGATCCTGCCCACATTCAGAAGATTGAAGAGCCATGGGCCCGGACCGACATCATCGTCCCCTCTGAGTACATCGGTAACGTCATGACGTTGGCTCAGGAGCGTCATGGTATTTATTTGAACACCGAGTTTTTGTCCGAAGGTCGCGCGCTTATTCGCTACGAACTTCCGCTCGCTGCAATCATCGTCGACTTTAACGACAAATTGAAGAGCGTTTCGAGCGGCTACGCTTCCATGAGCTACGATATTTTCGATTATCGTGAAGCCGACATTGTTAAACTCGACATCATGGTAGCCGAAGACGTGGTTGATGCTTTTTCGACGCTTGTTTATCGCGCCGAGGCTGAGAGTTCTGGTCGTCGCCTGCTCGAGGTTTTGAAAGACAGCATCCCTCGAGCTCAGTTCGTGATCAAGCTTCAGGCGGCCATCAGTGGCAAGATCGTGGCCGCAGAGCGTATTTCGGCGATGAGTAAAGATGTTACGAGTGGTTTGTACGGCGGTGACTACACGCGTAAATTAAAACTTTTGCAGAAACAGAAGAAGGGAAAGAAGAAAATGATGGCCATGGGTGTAGGTAGCGTCGAGATTCCAGGCGAAGCCTATCTCAAAGTCTTGAAGCGATAGCTCACAAACGACCTTTAAAAGGGAAGACGGTCGAGCTTAGCGCGACCGTCCGAGAAGCTGATTGTCATGTTTGGGTCAGGTCGCCGCGGGATGCTTGTGGCGGTAGACTTCGAGAGCGGTCGCTTCGAGCACCTCGTCGTTGACGGGTGCGACCACCGCCCGATTCCAGCGGTTGAGCACGTACGTGCGCACGACGGGAGTGTTCTCGGGAGGATCGATGACCGATACGATAGCGAGCGGCTTACCGCCCACCAACATCAGATCGATCAACTGTCCCGTCACCCGACGACCGTGCAGCATGAGGCGGACCTTCCCGTCCTCAGCCGTTTCGTTTTCATCCAGTTTGCTGATGAAGGACATGGAACCTCGCTGAGGTTAAGGGGCCTGTTTACGATACAGAAAAATGTTTTGTGATGCAACATTCATCCCCATCTGGGGCTAGCAAGCTCTACAAAAATCGCTATACTAGTCCTATGCAAAATCAGTCGAAAAATATTCGCAGGGCTTGGGCCGTTTTGGCGGTACTCATGATTGTTTCCATGCTATTCTCCATGGTTGCTTACGGGTTTTAGTTCGTGACTAGGTGTCGGGAAATTCCTGGCACTCGGTTAAGTACTAAAGACAGGTAACGTGGCTAAAGTGTGGACCATCAAGCCGCGGACGGAGGAATCCGTCTTGCGTCAGATCTTGGTGAATCGAAATGTGGCCGAGGCTACTTTTGATCAATTTTTGTTTCCTGATTGGGATCGGGATACGTTTTCTCCAGCTGGTTTTGGGAACATGGTTCAGGCCGTTAAGCGTATCTTTACCGCTTTAGAAGCGGGGGAGAAGATCGTTGTTCATGGCGACTATGACGCCGACGGGGTGTGCGGCACAACCATCCTTTACACGACCTTGCGAGAGTTATGCGAGCGCATGAACTTTGCCTTTAATGTCGAGGCTTTTTTACCGGATCGCGAGAAAGACGGTTATGGAGTAGCGATGCACACCATTGAGCGTCTGGCCACCGAGGGCGTGAAGCTTTTGATCACCGTTGATTGTGGCATCGCCAACGGACTCGAGCTCGGTCGCGCTCATGAACTTGGTATCGACGTCGTGATCTGTGACCATCATCAAATGGGCCAGCATTATCCCGATAAAGCGATCGTCTTGCACCCGCTGGCCCCGGGGGAGAATTACGTTAATAAGTCTTTGTGCGGTACGGGCGTTGCCTTCAAGCTCGCTTCTGGTTTACTCGAAGAGGCTCGAGCACGCAAAGCCTCTTTTCCTGTCGGTCATGAAAAGTGGCTGCTCGATCTGGTGGCGATCGCTACGGTTACCGACGTGGTCCCGCTGCTCGGCGAGAACCGCGTGCTTGAGCATTATGGTTTGAAAGTTTTACAACGTACTCGTCGTCCTGGGCTTAAAGCGATTTTGAATTCAGCTGGGACCGAGCTCGCACTTGTTGATACGCAAGCGATCGGTTTCCGCATCGGGCCTCGACTCAATGCTGCTGGACGTATTGCCTCAGCTCGTCTAGCTTTCAATACGTTAGCGGCTCAAACCGAAGAAGAGGCTCAAGCAGCCGCCTTACAACTTGAGAATTTGAACCGTGAGCGCCAGCAGATATTTGCAGCTGCTTATGAGGAGGCCAAGGTCATGGCCGACGCCATCAAAGACGAATCGACTGTGCTTGTGGTAGCTGGGGAGACGTGGCTTCCGGGCATTGTCGGCCTGATTGCCGGTCGTTTGGTGAGTGATTATGGTTTACCGGCTTTCGCTTTTGCTAAAGTCGGAGAACACTATGTCGGTTCCGGCCGAAGTCTTGGTGGTTTACATTTGGTTCAGGCCATGGATTCGTGTGGCGAAATATTTATTAAACGTGGTGGCCACCCCCAAGCCTGTGGTTTGACCTTGGCGACGGTTGAACACGTGAATGATTTTCGAAACAAGGTAAACTCGTTCGCAAATAAGCATTACGGCGAAGCGGGTGTCAAGGACTTTTTGAGCATCGACGTCGAGCTGGCCCTTGGTAACATGTCTTGGGATATATTTAACGAGCTTCAGAAATGCGCCCCATTTGGTGAAGGTAACCGCCCTCCGGTTTTTGCTACCAAAGGTGTTCGGGTCATCGGGGCTGATGTTATGGGCGGATCGGGAGCGCATCTACGCCTGACTGTCGTTCCTGCCGAAGGTGGTATGCATAAAATGGTAGGCTTTGGTTTCGGACATCTCGCCAAGAAGATTCCGCTCGGTAGCGCTATTGACGTTGCTTACGAGGTTGAGGTGAACGAGTGGAAGGGGAATAAAGAATTGCAGTTTAGGATTGTCGATATTCAACTTGAATCCAACGTATGATCAAAAAAGTCCGCATGTACGCTGACGGAGGATCACGTGGTAACCCTGGGCCATCGGTTGGCGCGGCTGTTCTCTTTGCGATTAAAGATAACGATGATACTGGTGACCGAGTGGGGGAGGCAGCGAGATACTTGGGCGTTGCCACCAATAACCAGGCTGAATACACCGGTATCATCGAGGGCCTCAAGAAGGCTCATGAGCTCGGTTATAACGAAGTGGAAGCTCGTTTAGACTCCGAGCTCGCAGTCCGTCAACTGAACGGACAGTACAAAGTAAAAAATCCGGAACTCGCGAAACTCTATTTAGAAATTTACAATTTAAAGCAGCATTTTCGAAAAGTTACTTTTACTCACGTCCGTCGTGAGTACAACGTCGAAGCCGATGCTTTGGTAAACAAAATCCTCGATGAGAAAGTCGGCAAGAGAGTTGGCAGATAAACAAAAAACCCTTCACTACTCACCTCGCGTTGAGATGTTCAGTGAAGGGACGCCATCGCAGAGGTGCGATGGCAGGCCAGTGACGCGCATGGCGCGTCGACCGTTGCGCTAGGTTGAGCCTACTCGTTCGAATCCTCGAACAGGAGGGGCTCGCCTTCGCGCTGGTGGTGGTGGAGGTTGTTGCTCTCGTTCAGCGAGGCATCGTTCCACCACAGGTCGACTCTCATCATGTCATCGGTGCTGCCCCAGGCCTCCATCATGACGACGAAGGTGATGGGCTCGTCGGCCAGGAGGGTCGTGTCCTCGTGGACGAACTCGGGCACCGCGTTGATGATGAACCGACCGGACTCGCAGTAGTGCACGTAGGCACCCCACTCGCCCGTCGCGCCGTAGAACGACCAGTCCGCGTTGAGCTCGTTGAGCTCGTCGCCGTTGGCGCGGTAGATGTGGAAGCGGTCCTGCCCCACGTACTCCTCGCAGTCATTCCAGTCGGTGTCGGCGTCGTCGGTCGTCGTGAAGTCGAAGTCGAAGGTCTGGTCGAAGCAGGTGTCCTTGTCGGTCGTGAGCGTGAACTCCGCGATGGTGTTCCAGCCGGGGCTCCACGCGTCCTGACCGAGCGAGATGACCTCGGCGTCGATGTAGGCCGAGCGATCATGCTGACAGGTGTTGTTGGTCCCGGTGACAGTCTGCGTCACGAGATCGATCATCGTGTTGTCGATGGGGTTGATCTCGTTCGCCGTGTGGGCGATTGGATTGATCTCGTTCTCGGTGCCGCAGGCGATCAGGATGATCAGCGCGGACGTGAAGACGAACTGGCGCATGGTGACTCCGTGTCAGGGGATGTCGGGATCGCAGGAATTGCTTTCCCTTCACTACTTACCTCCGATGAGATATTCAGTGAAGGGTCTCCGCGACATGGCGCAGAGAAGCTTCGTAGGTCGTGACGATCACGACAGGAGTGCGACGGCGATTCTTGACAGGTCGTCGGCGAATCTGCCGAATTCGACGATGATGTTGAAGCGCGGGTCGCTGGTGATCTTTTGGGCCAGCAGCATGCTGGTCGAGAAGATCTGGGAACAGTGGGAGGTCAGGGTGACGAAGTTCATGGTGGACTCCGAGCGTGGAGAGTGAGGAACTCAGGCCGTTCAACCATTGAACAGCTTGCAAATGTAACCGAATAGTATAGCATAAAAATGGCCTTTTGTCAAGTGGATAAGTGTTATTTTATAGCTAAAGTTAGCCAAAAAGGGGTTGAAGGGGTTAGGAGGCAGCATCAGGGGTTGAGGGGGTTGTAGAATGATAGGTATATGAGTCAATTTAAGCAGCCATATGAAAGCTTGATAGCCTGGCAAAAGGCTGACTCTTGAGGAGCTCCGTCGTGAGACTTCTTTTCTTCTTCAACGTCTTATCGATAGCCTAAAAACAACCCCCTCAACCCCTGATGCCCATTAGCCTAACCCCATTAACCCCACGTGCTATAATGCGCTTAACTATGGGCCTCTTTGGCAAGAAAAAAGAGGAGCGTTTCGAGGGGATGCTCGGAGTAGATGTTGGAACCTCTGGAATCAAGGTGGTGGAAATTGTCCCTGAGAAGGGCCGTCTTAGGTTATCGCGGTACGGTTATTCTGAGCCAGCCGGTGAGGTTAAGGCAGAGAGCGCTCTTATTGATGATCCTGCCAAGGCCGCGGATACGCTTAAGCGAATTTTGAAAGAGTCGAATATCCGGTCAACGCATGCCGTGGCTTCATTGCCGAGTTCCAAGGTCTTTCACGCCATGATTACCTTGCCGGTTCCAAAGAGTCCGAAGGAAGACCTTAAACCCCTCATCGAAGCTCAAGCTCGCAAGCTTTTGCCGCTGCCGCTTGAGGAAATGATTCTCGACTCGAATATTCTCGATAAAGACCTGCTTCCGAAGCAAGAGGCAGAGAAACAGCAAGAAGCCTTGCAAGCAGCTGGTGACAAATCGAAAAAGTATATTCGCGTGCTCCTGACGGGCGCACCGAAGGTTTTGGTCGCTAAATACGTTGAGGTGTTTCGTTTAGCGAAAATCGAGCTAGTCTCCCTGGAGACGGAGATTTTTGCAGTTATCCGGTCACTTGTCGGTAAGGATAAATCCCGCATCATGATTGTAGACATGGGTGCCGAGCGTACCAATATCGCGGTGGTCGACAAGGGTGTGCCGTATCTGACGCGTGGCATTAAGTCTGGCGGTAATGCTGTTACGATGGCGTTGGCTGCGAGCATGGGCGTGTCTTTTGAAGAGGCTGAGGCTATGAAACGTGACCTGTCCTTTTCTTCCACTCAAGATTTACCAGCGCCGCTAGAGCAGGCCGTGAAACCTATTTTGCACGAGATCAAATACGCCTTGCAATTGTATGCCGAGCAAGATTTCCACGATAACAGCTCGGTTGAGAAGATTATTATTACCGGCGGGTCATCCCATGTGCCGGGGCTGATTCCGTATCTCACTACAGCGCTTAACGTCAACGTCTATCATGGTGATCCTTGGGCTCGTGTCGCTACCGTAGCTGAGGCTAGGCCGGTGCTTGATGAAGTTGGCCCGCGTTTGGCTGTGGCTATTGGTTTGTCCATGCGGGGTAAGGACGAGGCTTTATGACCTCTGCTAAACCTGCCATCTTGTTTCTCATCCCCGACGCTCGTTTACGCGACATTTACGTCTCGCGTTTCGAACGTGCTGGCTGGGAAGTGGCTTCGGCGAGCAACCTCACCGACGCTGAGCGTCGAGCAGTGCAGTTACGGCCTGCAGTCCTGTTCGTACATTACGCCATTCTGGAGAATGTGAAGCTGGCTTTCAAGCACTTTCGTTCGTTACCGACACTTCTTAAAACTAAGATTGTGATCGCTGACAAGCATTTGTCTCGTGAAACAGTCGATGAAGTTCTGGCGGCTGGCGCAGACGAAGTTGTCATGACCGCGCATCTAACGCCTCAGGCTCTCGTCAAGCGCATGAATCAACTCATTGGTGATCTATGAATCGGATTGAAATACTCAGTGTTGGTCTCATTATCGGTGTGGTTGGGTTAGCCTCTACCCTAGCTGTGAGTTCGGCGCGCGAACGCACGCGTGACGTGACGCGTTTGGCACATGTGCGTGAACTCCAGATTGGGTTAGAACTCTTTTTTAACGATCATGCCGCTTACCCGGTTGTCGCCGAAGTTACCCCGCTTGGCCGCACTACGACAGCCTGTTTATCTGAAGACGGCTTTGGTGCGCCATGTACAGAAGGGGACACGCAGACAGCCTACGTAGAATTTGTACCCGCACCACCAACTAAGGGCCTGAAGGGTGAGTCGAGTTGTGCCGGTGTTCAGGATGCGTATTGTTACGCTAGCGATGCGAGCTCCTTTGCTATCCAGTTTGAGCTTGAGAGTGGCAACAGCTTATTGAAACTGCAGAAGGGAGCTAATTGTGCTACCGAAGACGGCTTCAAGGCCGGTGCTTGTCCGGTCCTCACTCCGGCCGCATCTGAATAATCAGCGCTTATGACTGACGTACTCTACATTGCGGGAGCCTTGATCGCTGGTTTGTTAGCCGGAGGCATTGCCAACGCCCGAGTCATGCGGACACGTGAGAGCTTAATTTTTACGACTTCACGAGCGTGTTCTATTTGCGCTCAGCCATCTCACCCTAAAGAGATGTTGCCGATCTTCGGCTACTTTGCCGTCAAAGGTCGTTGTCATAAGTGTAAAGAAGTTATTCCGTGGCAGTATCCGGCGACTGAAGCGGTCTTTGC
>JBBUCB010000097.1:0-5414 GCA_038058005.1 Patescibacteria group bacterium
AGGCCGGCGGCGGCTTGGGCTTCTTCCACGGTCACAACGGCTCCACATTGTTTAGCAGCGGCGATCAGCGTTGCTTCGTCTAGTGGCTTCACGCTTGGGGAGCTGATGACTTTGGCGGTGACGCCGTGTTTCTCGAGTTCTTTGGCAGCGAGCAAAGCCTCGTAAACGAGGGGACCGCAGGCGATGATGGCGACATCGCTGCCGGCGTGGAGGATTTGGGCCTTGCCGATGGCAAAAGGGGATTTGTCAGTCGTGAAGACAGGCGTCTTCTCACGAGCGAAGCGAATGTAGACCGGACCGTTGTGTTCTATGGCGGCCAGAACGGCTTTCCTAGTCTCGATCGCATCACCAGGTACAAGGACGATCATGTTGGGGAGTACCCGCATGATGGCAATGTCTTCGTTCATTTGGTGCGTAGCGCCATCGGGACCGACTGAGATACCAGCATGAGCCCCGGCGATTTTTACGTTTACTTCTTGAAGACAGGCGGTGGTACGAATCTGCTCCCAATTACGTCCGGGGGAGAAGCAGGCGTAGCTTGCGATGAAGGGGACTCGACCTGCAAGCGCCATACCGGCAGCAATGGCGGCCAGTGACTGCTCGGACACGCCAAGCTGCACGAAACGATCGGGGAAAGCTTTTTTGAAAGCCTCAGTCCTCGTCGACTCCGTCAGGTCGGCACACAAAACCATGACGCGCTCATCGCGTTCGCCGGCAATCACCAAGCCATCACCAAAACCATTGCGGGTAGGCAATTGGGGAATGTCTTTGTGGAAGACTTTCGAGGACAGCTTGGCAGCTTTTACGAGGGGCATACTGCTTAGAAATGAGCAACGATCTTCCGAACGACCAAGACAACGAGTCCAATCAGCAAACCAAGTGGAATGATAACTGCTCCACCCACAACCACGAACCAGACGAGATAGGTGATGGCAGTTTGCGCAAGTAAGACGACGTACTTCAAGGCGAGCTTAACATCGCGGACCAAATCGAACTTTTCGGTCGGAATTTGGATGCGAACTTCTTCCTGCAACGTCACGCTGATGGTCGAGTATTCGGTCTGATTGCCGAGGGAATCGAGCTGGCCCTGGAGTGATTCGATTTCGTAACGGATACTTTGCAAATAGGACTGCACTGACAAAATGTCTTGAACCGTTTCGGCCTTTTCGAGAATGATGAGATACTGCTCTTCTTGAGCCTTTGCAGAGCGTAAACGAGCCTCAGTGTCGGTGTATTGCTCGGTTACATCTCGACCCGTGATTGATTCACGATCAACCCGGACAGCGATGTTCTTAATGGCGGCAATTGTGTCTTCAAAAGTGTCGGCGGGAACTCGAACAGTGACATAGCCTGATTTGTAGCCTTCGCTATCTTCAATGATCGTTGACGATTGTACAAAGCCACCTTTACCCGTAGCTAAGGTGATGATCTCTTGCGTCTTAGCCTCTACGCCATCAACGCCGATCGACAAGTCAGCGGTTTTGATGATGCGTTGATCGGCCTCGGCGGCAGTTTTCCCACCGGTGCTTGGTATAGGGGAGGGCATGTAGCTATCGCTGACCGTCATGCTTCCGCCCGCGCGCTCTAGGCCCGGCGCTGATTCTGTAACTACGTCGTAACCATACATGCCCTCATCGCCGTCCATCATGTTGGGATTCACGATGTTGCCGTCGTACGTTACGGTTTTTGTGACGGGCTTCAAGATGAGAATCAGAGCGAACGCAATAAAGAGCAGTCCGGCTGCGACGATAATCTTGAAGGTTTTGTTATCAAGCTTTTGCATAAATTATTCCATCTCTGATTGAATCTTGCCGCCGAGAGTGCGCAATTCTTTGAGTGCCGAGTTTAACTCTTCACCTGCTTTCGGCGATTTACCGTGCCAGGCAGGCTCGAACTCCATGTAACTCACGCCCTTGCCCGGGATGGTGTGAGCAATGATGACGGTAGGCGTTTCCCAGGTGGCTTTGGCGCGATCGCAGGCGTCGACGAATTCCTGGATGTTGTGGCCGTCGATCTCGAGCACCGTGAAGCCGAAGGCGGCAAATTTTTCGTGGAGTGGCTCAAGCGGCATGATGTCTTCAGTGTAGCCGTCGATCTGGATGTTATTTCTGTCGATGATCCAAGTAAGGTTGTGCAGTTTGTGTTTGCCTGCGAATAGGGCGGCCTCCCAGGTTATGCCCGCCGCAAGCTCGCCGTCCGACATGGCGCAGTACACGTGCCAAGGAGCTTTTTCGAGCATGCCCACATAGGCCATGCCGACTGATTGGGGAGAGCCGTCACCGAGTGGGCCGGAAGTGTTCTCCAGGGCTGGCAGCAGGCGATATTCGGGGTGTCCCTGGAGTCGAGAGCCGAATTGGCGGAGTGTCGCGAGCTCTTCTATGGGGAAATAGCCGGCATGCGCCATTGTGGCGTAGCGAATGGGGGCGATATGTCCGTTGCTTAAAAATAAGCGATCTCGTTCAGCCCATTGGGGTTTGCGGGGATCATGATTGAGAACGTGAAAATATAAAGCTGTAAAAATATCAGCCATGCCAAGTGGACCGGCTGAGTGGCCGCTACCAGCTTTGGTGAGCATTTTCAAAACGTCCTGACGAATATCATTCGCCTTAAGCTCAAGCTTGCGGAGCTTCGCATCTGTTAAGGGGGCGATGGTTTGTCGGACATGAGGCATACGTATATAGGATCCTCCCCCTGGCCTCCTCCCTTGTCGGGAGGGGTAGCACTCAGAGTACTTCCCCTCCTGAAAAAGGAGGGGAGAAAGGGGAGGACCAATTCAAGTTAATGCTTTACTCCCTCGAGGTTGACTTGAATTAGGGCAAAGATGGCAACAAACAGTCCTGTAACAAAGTGCGACCATGAAAAGGCGAGCATATCGAACTCGAGTGCGAAAGGTGCAGCTGCAATCCATGTACCCAGTCCAAATTGCATCCAGTGCATGGCGCGTAATCCGGCCGTGTTGACGGTGGCTTGTTCAAGTGTGACTACCACTAAAGCCATGACGGCGATAGCGAGGCCGATAAAGAGGTCATCCCAACGTAATAAACGAACGAGGTCGCCATCAGTAACGCCGCTTAGCGGCAGAGCGACGTGGAAGATATCGTCACCTATGAATGGCACGAGAATGACCCAAAAGGCTAAGGCAAAAATGACCCAATGAATGAATTTCATAATTTGTAAATCAGGACGGAAGTAAAATTATTCTCAGTATAGCAAAAGAAGTGCATCACTGCACTTCTTTTTGCATCCGTTCTTATCCGTCGTTATCCGTTCTGATCAATTTATTCTACGTAGACGGCGCCAGTGTTGGTGCTGTCATAGCTATCGAAGAAGGTGAAGGTGCCTGGAACATCGAACTTACGGATGAAGGCGTCGCCTGTCATCAGGGTTCCTGTGCCCCAAGTAAGATCATCAGCGGTGGCGGTGTGGCTGTCGGCGCCTTCATTAACAAAGCGTACGCCTTGTCCTGCTTCAACCTGGACCTCGATATCTTCGTAACCATCATCATTGATGACGAAGTCGATGGAAGGCATCAAGCCTTTGTCAGTGTTAATATCGACAACCGACGCCGTGACTGAAGTTGGTGAGAAATCGACAGCAGCCACGATTGGGTCACCGATTGTGTAGTTAGAGAAGAAACCATCAGCAATATCGTCGATCTTGGTGTTCCAATTTGAACCGTACAAAGAAACGGCGATAGCTTCAGAGGATACGTGGCGGAGCTCGCCACCGGCATCGACGGCGTAGGTTTTGGGATCGGTGTTGATCTTCACCATCTTGATGCCAGGCTTGTAGGTAACGTTGCCGCCGATCTGAATATCAGACAACTGCGCGTCGGTGATGACTTTGACGTCATCGAAGTCGGTGTACCAGGTGAAGAAATTCTTATCGTTGGTGAAAACGTAACGCATGCCATCCTCGCCGACGTAGTACACGGCGGTGAAAGACTCTCCGCGAATAAGATCACCATTGTTGACGGTGACGAGTGCTTGAGTTTGTGGAACGGCCAGAGCCAAAACAGATGCACCAATGGCGCACATGATGGCGGCGGCGCTCAGGGTCAGACGTGTACGGGTCAGTGTCATAGCCTAAGTTAATGATAAATTTTGTAAGAAAAAGCTGCCTCTCGGGGCTCGAACAACGTAAGGGGAGTATATCACGAAACCGCGGAGACAAAAAGTACTCACCTCGTCCTATTCAGTAATTCTTTATATGCTTCTGCTGGCTTTTCGGCTTTCCACAGCGCCGAACTCGCCACACACCGACTCGCTCCGGCCAGAGAAATTTGGCTGATCGTCGTTTGGGAAACGCCGCCATCGACTGCTAACTTGAGGTTCGGGAAGAGTGCTTGAGCTCGACGCATCTTTGCAAGGATTGGTTCGCCTAAGAACGCTTGACCACTCGCTCCTGGCTCGACACCCATGACCATCAGGGCATCAATCGGGAGTCGGGCGATCTCATCAACAGGTGTCGCAGGATTTACAGCCACGACGACCTCAACGTTCATCGTTCTTAGTTTGGTCACGACGTTTGCAAGCGATCGCCCAATTTCACGATGCACGATCACTCGTTTGAGCGTAGGCACATGGTCAAACCACGCTTCAGCAACCTCGAGGGGATTCTGCACCATGCAGTGCAGCTCGATGTTGGGAAGGTTGGGCCAACTGCCGATTACCTTGGCATCGGCCCAGCAGGTAGTCTTAAAGAGCGAGCCATCGAGGACATCGACATGAAAGGTCGGAGCGAGCTTACGGAGTTCGGGATGGAGCAAC
Source organism: Patescibacteria group bacterium (assembly GCA_038058005.1). Taxonomy (GTDB): domain Bacteria; phylum Patescibacteriota; class Patescibacteriia; order UBA9934; family UBA9934; genus JAGORL01. The sequence continues at coordinate 4,770 of JBBUCB010000097.1, forward strand.
CGTTTCTTGAAATCTGCTTCATCGTAGGCGAGTACGCCGGGTAGGATTTCCATATTATGATTCCAGGTCTGAAATTTGCTCAAGTCGGCGCTCGTGACGCTCGGCCCTGGAAAAAGGCGTAGCTAAGAAGATCTCGGCGATCTCGAGAGGGTCGTCGTTGATAGGTAAGCGTCCTGGCAGAGCTAAGATGTTGGCATTATCATCATTGCGCATGGTCCGAGCGGCCTCGATTGAGTAGCCGATTCCGGCTCGGATGTCCTGAAATTTATTGGCAGCTATCGCGATCCCCTCGGCGTTTCCGCAGGCTAGGATCCCAAACGAGCCAGCATGTTTTCTAACCGCCTGAGCCACGGCCGTGGCGTATTGCGGGTAGTCATCGTCCTGGTCGAGTTCATGCGCGCCTAGGTCTTCAACCACAAAACCCCTTGTTTCCAAATGCTCTTTAAGGCTATTTTTGAGAGCAAAGCCCGCGTGGTCTGCTCCCAAGTAGACGGTAGTAACAACAGGACTCATACATTTTGGATCACCAAACCAATTATTTTTTACATTTATTAGGACGGATGGAGACGGATACGAACGGATACAAAATAGGTTTTCAGAACCCGATCTCGCTATTCTTGTATCCGTCCTCGATCCGTCTAATAT
>JBBUCB010000097.1:5514-6674 GCA_038058005.1 Patescibacteria group bacterium
ACGGTAATGGTAGGGGCATTATATCCGACCATTGCGATCGGCGCGTTATTATGCTAATTTTTGTGGCGTATGGCCTCACGTATCGCGGGTATTTTGTGCGGTGGAAATGGGACCCGTTTGTGGCCGCTTTCCCGGGAAAAATTTCCTAAACAATTTCATGATTTAGCTGGTACTGGTCAGCCGTTGTTGATTGATACCATGAGCCGCATTGAGCTCTTGAACGTACCGATTGTGATCATCACAGGTGCCCAGCACCAAGACAGCACTCGCACGATGCTCTCGCGCTTTAATCGGCAGGCCACCGTCGTCGGCGAACCAGTAGCTCGTGACACTGCGGCCGCTGTCGCTCTCTTAACCATCATCGCGTTGCGCCAAGATCCGGACACTATCGTTGGCTCTTTTCATGCCGATCACGTTATGGCCGACACCGAGGCCTTCCGACAGGCGTCTGAGATCGCCTATGGACTTGCTGAAGAGAAACAGACGGTAGTCACCATCGCCATCAACCCTACTTTTCCCTCCACAGCCTACGGCTACCTCGATCTTCTTGATGACGCCGAGCTCACTACGAGCAAGCGGGTAAATCGTTTCATCGAAAAGCCTGACCTCGCGAGCGCTGAGGCTTTGCTCGCCAAGGGCAACGTAGCTTGGAACGCGGGTATGTTCTTTTTTCCGGCCAAAGTCATGGCTGAGCATTTTGCTACCCATTTGCCGGAGCTGTGGCAGAAGATCAACACTCTGGCTGACGACCTTTCGAACTTACCTGAAGTTTTCGCATCGCTACCGAAAATTGCTATCGACTACGGCATCATGGAAAAGATCGAAGGTATTTTGTGCGTGCCGTACGCTGGAGATTGGGCTGATGTGGGGAGTTGGGAAGACGTGGCTGCTCGTCGCAGTCAAGCAGCTTCAACGATCGAGGTCGAGGGCTCTCGGAATGCGTACATGTCCGTCATTCCTCAGGCTAAGCGAGCCGTGTTTTTGGGCGTCGATGATTTGATTGCTATCGATACTCCCGACGCGATCCTCATCATGAAGAAGGGGAGCGGTCAGGGTCTCAAAAAAATCGTCCAGCAGTTACGTGACGAGAACGCCCCCGAGCTTAAGGAGCACACCTTTGAAGAGCGCCCTTGGGGTCGCTTTGAGATTTTGTTAAACAC
>JBBUCB010000098.1:0-6651 GCA_038058005.1 Patescibacteria group bacterium
CGGCCCACCCAGACCCAGATCGTGGCCGTGGGCGGCATCGACAGCGGTCTGGACATGCTCCACTACGAGTCCGTCGAAGCCTCCGCGTTCCAGGTGACTTCGGCCTTCCTGAACGAACCCGCCAACGACCGCGGCGAGGGCAATCCGGCCATCTTCGGCCGGATCCTGGCCGAGTACCTCGAGCTCAAGAACAAGTAGTCCCTCGCGACTATGGCTCCACGCCCGTCGGCAACACCGACGGGCGTTCTCCTTTTAAAAGCGAAACGCCACCCCTTCCAACCCAGGAAGGAGTGGCGCGATGTTGTTCAGGCAGCGATCTGCCAGTTGAGGGTCTCTCCGCCGAGGAAGACGTGGACCGGACCGTCCGGCGTCTCGATCTCCTTGGGCGGCGTCCACGGCTTCTTGACCAGGGTGATCCGCTCCTCGTTCGGCTGCAGACCGTAGAAGGCCGCACCATGAAGGGACATGAAGCCCTCGAGCCGCTCGAGAGCGTGCTCATCCTCGAACACCTGGGCGTAGGCCGAGACAGCCGTCGGCTCACAGAAGACGCCGGCACAACCACAGTCATCCAGCTTCTTGCGCACGATGTGCGGCGCCGAGTCGGTACCCGCGAAGAACCGCGGGTCACCGGACGTCGCCACCTTGCGCAGCGCGAGACGATCCTCCTCCCGCTTGAGGACCGGAAGGCAGTAGGCGTGAGGGCGCAGCCCCCCGTCGAACAGGGCGTTGCGGTTCCACCACAGGTGATGCGGCGTGATGGTCGCGAACAGGTTACGCTCACGGCTCTGCACGAACTCGACTGCAGTCTGAGTCGTGATGTGCTCGAGCACGACGCGCAGATCCGGCAGCTCGGCCAGGAGCCGCTTCAGGATCCGGTGGATGAACACGTCCTCGCGGCCGAAGATGTCGACCGACCGATCGGTGACCTCACCGTGAAGAAGGAGCGGCATCCCGATCTCGCTCATGCGCCAGAAGACTGGCAAGAGCCGGAAGATGTCGGTGACGCCCTGAGCGCTGTGCGTAGTGGCGTTCGCCGGATACAGCTTGGCCGCCACCCAGGCACCCGCCCGGAAGCCCCGCTCGAGCTCGTGGGGATCGGTCTTGTCGGTCAGGTAGCAGGTGCCGAGAGCACCCGTGAGACCGGTGGCCGCGATCCGTTCCAGGTAGGCGAAAGCCTGCTCCAGGGTCGTGATCGGGTTCTGGCCCAGGTTGGGCATGGCGATCTTCCGGCCGAAGACACTCGAGCACGGGGCCACCGCCGCGAGCATCGGGCCATCACGCAGATGCAGGTGCCAGTTGTCTGGCCTTCGCAAAATCATGATTCACCTCCGGCAAGATAGTAGTGTCCTAACCCGCTTTGGTCAACTTCTTGTTGTATGCTTGACGCTAACGGCTGCACGGCTGATACTAGCTGACATTCTATGGCTTCACGACATGTTTTATTCGGTTTAGGCTGGGCTGTTGCCATTGGCCTGTTGGTCGTTCTCTTCACCTACACGTTTTCCATCAGCGATCTTACCGAATTTATTGCACTCACAAAATCGGCTAAACCCATGTGGATTATTGCCATGGCGTTAACCGAGCTCGGCACCTATTTTTGTACCGCCGGCATGTACTCAGTCATGCTTAGGTCGCTTGGTCACAAAGTTTCGATTCGCCGCCTGCTGCCACTCAGTTTAGAAAAACTTGCCATTGATCAATTCATCCCAACCGCTGGCGTGGGTGGCTCTGCCCTCGTCGTACAGGGTCTGAAACGCTCTGGCGCTACCCGACAGGCCGCCATCGGTATGGTCGTGACAGGACTCGCGGCCTGGTATTGTGCCGGTGACATCGCTGGTTTATTTGGACTCTGGATGGTGCGTGACAGCGCCGTTGCTCTCCCAGGAGCGCTCACAGTGGCTGGCATTTACTTTGCTATCTCCGCTTTCATCATCTTCGTTACCTTGAAAGGCGTTCGTACCCATACCTTTGGCAAAATCAAAAAGCTCTTGCCAGGCAAGACTCTTGATACCTTCTTTACGGAAATGGCCCAGACGCATGACCTTGGGCTGGTCACCAAATTTGGTTTCAGTAAAATCGTCGCCTTCCAAATCGGGAATATCCTCTTCGATGCCGCCACCCTAGCTTTTGCTTTCTTAGCAATTGGCCAACCCATTCCCTACATTTACGCCCTCGCAGCCTATGCTCTAGCCAACATGGCGGCGACAATTACTGTCCTTCCAGGCGGTATCGGTGTTTTTGAGGGCGGTACGGTAGCGATCTTAAGCTTGCTTGGCATGCCTCCGGCTGCAGCCCTCGCAGCCACACTCCTCTACCGCGGCTTCTCGGTTTGGTTACCGCTCGTCCCGGGACTCCTGCTGGCACGCCGGGAAATTCATCACGGCTATAACAATCGAGGCTAGGCTCGTGCGAGTCTACTTCAACATTACTGCCAAGGCTTCGGCAGCTGCGCGAGCATAAGGCAAAAGTCTTGGTTCGATTTGTTCAGGCAAAATTTCAGGTCCTAAAATTCCTACACCGACCGGTTTCATAGTCTGGAGCTGAAGGTCGATAATCGCTTGCATGACCACCTCCCCCATCACGAGACCGTGCTTGGTTTCGCCGCGCTCGATAATGCCAAGCACCACGGCTCCGTCAATATCCGAACGCAAGAGTAAACGTTTGAGCGCCAACGGTTTCTCCAATGATCCAGGCACCCAAACTTCACTGATAACCTCAAGTCCAGCCGCTAGGGCTGCCGTCTTGGCCTCTGCCAACATGCGTTCCACAAGCTCTTTGTGAAACGATCCCATGACGATTGCGATGCGCTTTTTCATATGCACCTCAGACTATCACAACCGACCAAATAATAAAAAACTTATAAGCACGGATGGATTGGAAATGGTGCTCAAATCTCAAGCCTGACTCGCGGAAGCCTTTTCAAGAATCCCTGCTTTGTACAGTTCAAGAATAACCAAGAGAGCGGCGAGCACGGTTGGACCCAGAATAAAACCGATTGGCCCGAAGTATTCCAAGCCTCCGAGAATCGAAAGTAAGATCAGGAGCGCGTGCATACGTGTCCGCTTCCCCACAATGAGCGGACTCAGCAAGTTATCGACCAAACCCACCGCTAGCGCCGCCCAAATTGCCAAGCCAATGGCGGAAGCTTCATGGCCGGTCAGAAACAAGTACGCCACCGCTGGACCCATGATTAAAGCGTTGCCCAAAACCGGGATTTGCGCCGTGATAATCACAAGTGCGGCCCAGATCAAAGCCCCAGGCACTCCGAAAATCGTTAAACCGATCGCCGCAATCATACTTTGGACGAGCGCAACGATCATTGCTCCAAAGACAACACCGCGGACAGTCTCGACCATGCGCGTCACAATACTTCGGTCCACAGAATCCTTCAGTGGACTCAGCTCAAGCAGTTCTTTGTAGATGCGCTCACGATCGAGCAAGAAGAAGAACAAACAAATAAAGAAGATAAAGGTCTTAAAAACTGCCGTAGCACCGCTTGAGAATAAGGTGCCGAGATGCCCTTGGATCCAGGTAAACCCAGCCTCCCAAAGCTCAGCCGGGTCAAAAGCTAAAACTTGCGCACGCAAAGACTCTGGGAGTCTTTGAATGATGGCTAAATCACGATAGTCAAAGGCTTCACGCCACTCCGGGTTAGCAATAGTTTGACCAGCAATATCGTTAATCTGGTTCGCAAGGACGGCGCCAATGGCCGTCAGTGGCCCAACAATGGCCACGAGCACAATGATAATCATGAGCGCCGCTGACAGCTTGGCATTTTTTACATGTTTGCGAATGCGAGCCTCAATTGGCGAAACGATCACCGCCGCAATAGCCGCGGTGATCAAGACAACGATGTACGGCGAGATAATCTGCCAGTACAAATAGATGATGGCTGTCGCGAGCAGGAGAAAAAACCAGCGGGCGACCACGGTGTGGGACATGTTTTGCATACGTATATAGGGTCCTCCCCCTGGCCCCCTCCCTTGTCTGGAGGGGGTAGCGCTCTGAGTACTTCCCCTTCCGAAGAGGGAGGGGAGTATGGGGAGGATCAAAGTATAACAAAAAATCCCCGCAGGGATTTTTTGTTATACGTCTTGTTAGGCGTTGTCGCGTGGGCGGGCTGGGCTGACGCTGATCGAGCGACCACCGAGGTCAGTGCGATCAAACATCTTTACAGCGTTGGCCTGCTCTTCTGGGGTATCGAATTCAACGAATCCGAATCCGCGCTTGCGACCTGTCTCCTTCTCGATAGGAAGGAAAACGGAAACTACGTTACCAGCGGCACTAAAGTGTGCCTTGAGCTCATCTTCGGTAGCGGCGTAAGGAATACCACCGACGAATACGCGTGCGTTATCTGCCATAAGGGCAAAGTTACTTCTCCGGTTGTGCTCTCTCGGTTGGTTAGCCCCAGCTTTCACCAGAACCTTCGCTGCGGAGAAGTCACGTCACACGGATGCTTAGCGAAACTAGCGTAACATAGGCTTAGCTGGGTTGCAAACACTCCATTAGCCAACCTTATTCCTTAAATGACGCTCAGTCTCGAAGGCTGAGGCGTGCATACAAAGCCCCAAATATGACTCAACATTCTCCGGTGTAACGCATCGGATAGCTCGCTTGGCCACCGTAGTCCGCAGGATCGTCACATCTGGGAGTAAAACGTAACCCAAAAAGTCGATCCCCTGAGTCCATGTCCGGACATGGATCTTGTTTGGATGCAACTGAAGCCGCAACTTATCATTCAAAAACTTGTTAGTCTTTTTAACGAGCCCCAGACCATCAGTTTTAGAGGCCGACAACATGACAAAGTCATCGCAATAACGAATGTAATGTCTAACTTTTAATGACTGTTTTATGTACCAATCAAGTTCGTGCAAATAGACATTCGCAAACAGTTGGCTCGTCAGGTTTCCGAGTGGTATACCGACTTGAGGCCTGGCTTCGAAGCTATGAACAGTCAGCCGCAAAAGCCTCATGGCCTTACAGTCCTGGATACGCGCTGATAAAAGTTGTAACAAAATTTCATGATCAACTGAAGCAAAAAATTTACGGATATCGCACTTCACTGCATAAATGGTTCTGGTACCGTTTTTACTCGCCGATCTCAGCATCGTGCGTAGTCGAACAACAGCCGCATGAGTCCCCTTCCCTACCCGGCAGGAATAACTATCATAAATAAAACGAGTCTCAAATAGTGGTTCGATTATGTTAACTATGGCTTGATGGACTACTCGATCTCTGACTAAAGCCTTATGAATTGTCCGTTGTTTAGGATCATGAATCGTAAAAGGCTCATACTGACTATGCCGGTAGGTACCCGTCACGAGTTCATCACGAATGTCGAACAAATTATCTTCAAGGTTGCGTTCAAAACTCATCACGTCAGCTCGTTTTCTTTTGCCCTTTCGAAAGCGTTCCCAAGCTAAAAGTAGATTACCCAATGATACAATCTCGCTGAATAAATCCTTACCCACTAATGACTGTTTATGCAGACCCCCCCCCGCAAAAATCCAGCCCGAACGAAAGTTGCTCCGTGGAGGGCCTGGTGATATTCCCATCGTCCATATCATTTATGACGCTTATGCGGGTTGGAATGAAATCCTTTTAAAGTTTCCGAAGGCCCAAAGGTACACGCTTGGCGAGGCCTGTTCAAGACACTTGCTCGCCGTCCTTGAACTCCTTCTTTTTGCAGCCTCTCTAACGAACATGATCGAGAAATCGGAGAAGCTTAAGGTCGCGAGTGCAAAGCTCGATACACTCAAGCTTCTTATCCGCCTAGCCAAAGATTGCAAGTGCATTACGAACGTCCAATACCTGAAGGTCGAATCTCAACTTATCGATGCAGGTAAGATGCTTGGCGGCTGGATGAAAACACTTGGATAGCATAAGGAGCGCCTGAGGGCGCTCCTTGCTTTGACGAGAACTCCCTGAAGACGGGAACGCCGAGGTTGTCGTTGCTGTTGTCGTACCAGTTCGCGTTCAGCTTCACCTGGCGATCGTCCTGGTTGAAGTTGACGTAGGGCACGTTCTGCCACGGCTCGTTGTCGGGCGTCGTCTCGTTACATCTTTTCCTTCTAGATCACTGGGTGCAGACGCATCCTAGGCCAACCGGTTCCCACACCCATGGGTCGTATTGACCGCACCCTGAATTTTATGCGGAACCCGCCGGGCTAATCCCTGGTTCCAAGAAAAGATGCGGAGTGCTCATCAGTCCGCTCCGCGCACTCCAACTTTCAAGAGAAGGCTGGATTCTGTCGGGATATTGGGACTGCGAGAGATTTCGGTGACTAGTATCCATAAACACCAGCTCACTGACCTACTTTCCGAGAAAAAGCTTACCTAAAAATCTTCAGAAAAAGAAGAGCGACACCCGGAGGAGAATGTCGCCCTTCGTTGGGTCGGCATTTTCCGGATGTCGCGAGTCCGCTTCGCGGACGGGAGCCAAGGGCCAAAGTCCAAGACTCCCGAGCGCAAAGCTTCCTAGTACCGAGTGCCTTACTCCCGGAAGACGGGGACGCCGAGGCCGTCGCGGCCGCCGTCGCACCAGCTCGCGCCCAGCCTCACCCGGCGATCGTCCTGGTCGAAGTAGACGTAGGGCACGCCCTGCCACGGCTCGTAGCCGGGCGCCGTGCACTCGATCCCCGGGACGAACCA
>JBBUCB010000099.1:0-17028 GCA_038058005.1 Patescibacteria group bacterium
TTGCTGGCACCAGCCCCTCAAGCTGGCGCGTATACCAATTCCGCCACGTTCGCAAAATTAGCGGGGCAACTGTACTTGATTCGTTGGCTCTTGGCAAGATTGAAAAAGTAGTCTACTATAGCGCGGCTGTTTGCAGTATGAATGGATGCTTAGCTCAGCTGGTTAGAGCGACTCGTTTACACCGAGTAGGTCGGGGGTTCGAATCCCTCAGCATCCACCACGGTAAAATTCATTTAAATAACTTTCTCCTTTGTTGCGGGGCCCCGGTTTTTCTTCACCGTATGCTTACATACGCCTCAGAAAAACCTTCCCCGCGCCTCGGATAAAATTATTTAAATGAATTTTACTTGCAAAAGTGCAAAGAGAACCTACTAAGTTCGTTCAGATCCTAGGAGTGAGCGAGTAAGGCCGAGGCGTAGGTAAATCCTACGGTGAGGCCGACGGAGCGAACGACGATGGAGATGGACGAACTTGGGTAGGTTCTCTGTACGGGCTTTTAGCTCAGCTGGTAGAGCGCTTCCATGGCATGGAAGAGGTCAGCGGTTCGATCCCGCTAAAGTCCACCAAAGACGGTCGTCCCGAACGGGCGGTCGTTTTTGTTTGCTACAATGCTGATGTAAAGCGTGTTTATGATCTTGAGAATTTTACTCGGTATCGGAATTATCATCGTCGGCTACTTAATGGCTGCTAAGACACATTGGTTTTTGGATATGCTCGGGCCGGTGGAATGGGCTGAACGTCATTTCGTCAGTGGGGGAAGTAGGTTCTTCTATAAGTTGCTTGGTATCACCGTCATCTTGATCGGTTTTATCGTAGTTACCAATCTTTACGATATTATCGTCGGTGGTTTTATTGCCTCTGTTTTCTAAATATGGCTGGTAGCGCCTTGCTGAATGCGAAACATATTCTAGCTGCGACGGGAGTGTCTGCAGGCATGCACGTAGCCGATTTTGGCGTGGGTCGGACTGGGCACCTCATTTTTCCGGCCGCTCAGCTCGTGGGTGAGGAAGGCAAAGTGTACGGTGTCGATCTTTTGAAAGATGCCTTGAAAATGTTGGAAGGTCGCCGCCGTCAGTATTTAGTTCACAATATCGACCTCATCCATGGCGATATTGAGGCCGGTGATTTAGCTATTCCCGAAGGTTCACTTGATCGAGTTTTCTTAGTTCACACTTTGCCTGTGGCCCGGCGTCACGCCGAGATCGTGGACGAGATTCGTCGTCTCCTGAAGGATGACGGCAGGATCGTGGTGATCGATTGGCAGCCTAACACCAAGCACCCCGTAGCGCCTCAGGGCCAATTCCGTCTTCATCCGAACCAGGTCGATCTGGCTTTCGCGCAAGCTGGTTGTGACGTTTGCGGCCAATTTACACCAAGTACTGCACACTGGGGCCGTATCTATCGTTTAGTCAATCACGTCAGCCGCGGTTGATGCGATTGACTAAAACGTTCTCGGGTCCTACCATATTGACCAATATGGAAAATCTCTTTGATCTCGCTCATTGGTTTGATCTGACTCCCGTTCGCATGTCATCGACTTTCGAAGTCGGCTTTTTCATCCTGTTCTCACTCATGATTGTGGCTGGTTTAGCTTTCCGGATCATGCGCAAGACTCGTCAGGATAAGTTTGAGCGCATCACCCTCGAGCGCGCTACCGCCATCGCCTTGTCGGGCGGCTTACTCGGCTTAGTTTGGTTGTTCTTGTCCTTTGAAGAGATTTCTATTTTTGGAGCTCGGTTCTGGTTCTTAATTCTCGTGTTCATTTTGGTCTTTTTGTTAGTGCGTCTGTATCGTTTTCGTAAGATCAAGGTTCCTCAGCTACGCATGCTCGAGCAGTCCAAGGCCGAGGCCAATAAGTATTTGCCACGCCGAAGATAATTGCCGAACGTATGCCGCATAAGCGCCGCTTGTTCGGAGACGCCTCAGAACAACTGGCCGAACGGTACCTTGTTGAACGCGGCTATAAAATTCTTGATCGACAGTTTTTAACCCGAATTGGTGAAATCGATCTCGTGGCCGAACAAGGTGGCGAGATCGTTTTTGTTGAAGTGAAAGCTCGCCATACCGATGAGTTCGGTTACCCTGAGGCAGCCGTGACCAAATTGAAGCTACGTAAGATTGCAAATACAGCTGAGATCTACTTACGCCTTAAAGGTTTGACTGAGCGATCGTTTCGGGTTGACGTGGTGGCGATTGAACACAACTTTTCACCACCACAGATTACTTTGATTGAGGGCGTTGGCTAGACTTGCACACTTTTTGTACACATGCTAACCTGCTTGCATCTGGACTCGGCTGTTGCCGAGTCTCTGTGTTATAAAGTATCAATCTTCCCCCCTCCCGTAGCGGGGAAAAGTCCAAGTCCTATGTCATCTCCAATTGAACAAGCCATCCGCCAGATTTGTGAGGAAAAAGGTTTATCCTACGAATCCGTCATTGAAACCGTGCAGTCTGCCCTGGCAGCTGCCTACCGTAAAGATTTCGGGGATAAATATCACAATCTTGAAGCTGAATTTGATCCTGAAACAGCCGCGGTCAAAATTTTTGACGTCAAAACCGTAGTCGAGGACATCACTCCGGAAGAGCTGGAAGAGTTCCGCAAGAAAGAGGCCGAAGAAAATGCTGCCCGTGAAGCTCGTCGCGCCATGGGTGATTTTGGTCATCCGAGCGTTGAAGAAGCTGAGGGTGAAGGCGTGCCAAAGTTCAACCCCAAGACCGACGTCATGTTGTCTGATGCACGTATCTTGAAGATGAGCACGAAAGTCGGCGATGTCATGCGCACTGAGTTGCCAATCCCTGGTGAGTTTGGACGTATGGCCGCTATGACCGCCAAGCAGGTAATTACCCAAAAGCTCCGCGAGGCCGAGCGTGAAATTATTTTCAACGAGTTTAAGGGCGTAGAGGGCACCGTGATCACGGGTACCATTCAGCGCCATGAAGGTCGCATTATCCTTGTCGATATTGGCCGCACTGCCGGTATTCTGAAGCCTGAGGATCAAATGCAGGGTGACCGTTATCGTTCTGGAGATCGTCTTAAGGTTTACGTGCGCGAAGTTTCTCTTGGACCGCGCGGGCCTCAGATCTTGTTGTCGCGTACGCATGAGGGTCTTATCCGTCACCTCTTCGAAATTGAAATTCCTGAAATTGGTGAAGGTACCGTCGAAGTTAAGGCCTTAGCTCGTGAAGCCGGTGCTCGCACCAAGATCGCCGTGTCTTCGCGTGATCCTCAGGTTGACCCTATCGGTGCCTGTATTGGTCAGCGCGGTACTCGTATTCAAACAATTATCGCGGAACTTGCCGGCGAAAAGATCGACGTCATTGAGTGGAGCGAGGATCCTAAGGAGTTCATGCGCAACACTTTGGCACCCGCCAAGGCCTTGTCTGTTGAGCTGAACGAAGAAGAGCGCATCGCGAACGTTCTTGTGGCCCCAGACCAGTTGTCTTTGGCCATTGGTCGCGGCGGACAGAATGTTCGCTTGGCTTCTCGTTTGAGTGGCTGGAAGATCAATATTCAAGAAGATCGTACCGAACCAGTTGCAGAGCCTGCCAGCGAAGAGGCCCCAACCGAGACCGCTGCCAAATCAGAGTAAGTATCGTTTATGGGAAATATCTTTTTCGTCGCACTTTATCAGCCCTTGTATAACTTGCTGGTACTCTTCTACGATCTTCTGCCTTGGTGTGGAGTAGGACTCGCGATTATTCTCGTGACTATCCTTGTGAAGAGCGCCGTTTTCCCGTTAACCTTCAAATCCATGAAGGTCCAGAAGGAGATGCAGGAAATTCAGCCCAAGATCAACGAGATTAAAGCGAAGTACAAGGACAACCAGGAACTGATGGCTAAGGAGCTCATGGCGGTCTATAAGGATCACAAGGTTAATCCCTTTGCTTCGTGTTTGCCACTCATCGTCCAGTTAGCTATCTTCATCACGCTTTACCGCGTACTCTCGGCGGGTATTCAAACCGTGAACGGAGACAATCTTTACCCGTTCGTGCACAATCCGGGAGTCATGGATCACATCTTCCTCGGCATGAACTTGGCCGAGATCTCGATCCCACTCGCCATTCTGTCGGGCATCATGCAGTACTTCCAAGCTCGACAGATGATCACTCGTCGTCCGCCGGCTATAGCCAGACAGAACTCGGGCGCGCTTGATGAGGATGTTACCGCTAGCATGAACAAAATGATGCTGTACGTTTTGCCGGTCATGATGCTTGTACTTGGTGTCACAACCTTGCCGGGCGGTACGACGCTTTACATCTTCGTGAGTACGCTCTTGACCTATTTGCTCTACGCGGTTTTCGTCAAACCACCAAAAATTATTAACACAGATAGTGAAAAACCAGTTACAGATTAGACACAGATCTAAAAACGAGCCAGAAAGGCTCGTTTTTAGTTTAGGTATACTGTAGGCAGCCTATGAAAAATCGCCGTTTTCTCAGCCGCCTGTTTTTGTTGCTTGGACTCATTTTAGGCGGCGGCTTGTTGTTGGCGCTCATTAAGCAAACCGGCCCGCAGGATTTGCTCGATAGCCTTGTCGCTTTTGGCTGGCTGCCGCTCCTCGGATTTATTGGGATCTCGCTGTTGAACTTTGGTCTGTATACGTGGCGCTGGAAATTGATCTTGGATGACATGGTAGAGCCGAAGCAGCGAGTATCATTCCCACGTTTGTTCATGCATCGCATGAGCGGTTATGCGGCCGGCTACTTAACTCCAGCGGCCCAGGTAGCGGGGGAGCCGATTCGAGTGGCCATGGTAAAAAGCGACGGCGTGCCACTTCAGCCGGCTACGAGCTCTGTAGTACTCGACCTGGCTTTTGAAATTACTTCCTTCGTGGTTTATGTGATCGCGGGTCTGGCTTTAGCCTTTGCTCAAGGACTCGGGGCGGGGGGAGATTTGCTTTTGCCACTTGTATTTGTGTTAGTGCTGCTAGGTATTCTTGGCAGTTTCTTCATCTTCACGGTTTCCGGCGCCGGCTTTTTTCATCGTCTCATCAGCGGACTGGGATTACGTCGCTTAAAGTTCATGCAGAAGTTTGAGACCTGGCTTGAAGGTACGGAAAAGCTAATGACCAAGTTCTTTGTCGGCAAGGGTGCAAAGGTCTTGTTCATCGTCTTGCTCTCGTTTGTCATGACAGCCTTTCGAGCTGTCGAGATTGTGTTTATTACCCACTTCTTTGGCTTTGAAGTTACTGTTCGCGATGCTTTCCTCATGAGCACCTTGCCAGGGGTTGCCTTGCTGTTGCCGATTCCGGGCGGCTTAGGCGTTTTCGAGGGTAGCAATGCTGCCATGTTTGCCTTGCTCGGTATCGGCATTAATCCGATTGCTTTTACCATGATTGTCCGCTCCCGCGACCTGTTATTCATTGCCATCGGGGTAGTTCATGCGGTATTACGGGGGGAGAAGATTATCTATGCCAAGCGAACTTGAAGTCAGCATTTATAGGACCTTGGCGTATTTTGCGTATTTCAAATATCCGCTGACGAGTTTTGAAATTTGGAAATGGTTGCTTGAACCGGATCAGCCTACGTCGTTGGTGTCGATCATCGAAACTTTGGAAAATTCCATCTGGTTACGCGCACGCCTCAAGCGTGATAAAGGTTTTTATGCGCTCGAGAACGTAGCTGAGCGGCGTAAAGATCGCCATCTACGCTTTTTAGATGCCATGCGCAAGTATCGTAAGGCCGAACGAGCCGTCCAGGTACTCGGTAGGTTGCCGTGGATCGAGGGGATCGCTGTCTGTAATAGCTTATCGTGGTATCAGACCAAGGAGGATAGCGATATCGATCTATTCATTGTGGCCAAACCCGGACGTATTTGGTCGGCGCGCTTACTCTCGACACTCCCGGCGATTTTTTTGCGACAACGACCCGGCGAGGCGAAGTCTGACCCGATCTGTTTAAGTTTTTTTAGTACAGCCGCGGCACTCCAGTTTGAAAAGCTCAAGATTGGTCCATCAGACCCTTACCTCGCTTATTGGTGTCGTTCGCTTGTACCCCTGGTCGACCATTCCGGTTGGATGGAGAAGTTTGAAATGGCTAATCCGTGGTTGCGCCAGGTATTGCCGAATGCGCAATTTGTTCGTCGTGCCAGCCGTTTTCGGCCGCCTATTCGACTCCGGCTGCCTTGGATCCCGTTATCCGAACAATTACCCCGACAAATCCAACAAGAGCGATTCACTCCAATCATTCGTGAGCTCATGAATAAAGATTCGCGTGTCGTTGTCAGTGACGACATGTTGAAGTTCCACGAGCAAGACTCGCGCGAGTTAATTCGATCTACGCTTGCAGACAAAATAGCTGACGTATGAAAAAGTTCGTGAATCAGTTGCTGACACCCACCGGGATTTTGGCGATTTTCTTCTTCCTGCTGCCTTGGCAGACGCGTTACATCTTTGGTTTATCGTCTTTGTCGGGTTCGTTCACGCAGTTCGGGATTTTAAGTTTGTACGCCACCCAGTTATTTTTGGTTGTCGGCCTAGCCTTGGTGTATTTGTTACGCGGCTCTCCGGTCATCGACGCACGTTATCGACGCTCGCTGGCACTCGGCGTGGCCATCATGGTTGTCACGATCGTGTCGAGCTATTTCGCGCAGCAATCAATTCCTGCCTTAGCGGCGCTTATCGATCTCACTGGTGCCGGCATCACCTTTGCGGCCTTGCTCGATAAACGGGTGAATTTGAAATGGGTGATGTCGGCTTTTGTGGCTGGTTTGTTGATTCCAGTTGGGATTGGTCTAGTTCAAGTGTTCGTCGGCGAGACGGGAGCCTCGACGGTCCTCGGTCTGGCTTCGCGCGATGCGGATAGACTCGGCGATGCGGTACTGATGTTGTCCGACGGTTCTCGAGTGCTCCGTGCTTATGGAACTTTTTCTCATCCGAACAATTTTGGTGGCTATCTCGCGGTTGGTTTGTTGACGACCTTAGCCTTGCCGTTTACGCGAGCCCGCAAGGCTCGTGGCGTTATCGCTGCCGTGCTCGCGATCGGCCTCGTACTGACCGCTTCGCGTTCAGCTTTGCTCGGTCTCATGCTCGGTGGCGCGTTGACGATGTTCGTGCTGCACATGAAGCGGACCGATATCGCTCGTAAACTCGTCATGCCGATTGCGATTACGGTCGTCGTCATGGCCCTTGGTGTTACCCTGTTCGCTCCATCGATTGCAGCTTCGCTTCGAGGCGGGGGAGCGCTCGAGGACAAATCGTTATCCGAACGAGCCGACCAGTACCGCGAGTTCCCAGAAACGATGAACGGAACGGATTGGCTCATCGGTAGCGGTCCAAGGAGCTACGTTTACACTCTAGCGACGATTCATCCTGATCGAGGCGTTTGGGAATACCAACCGATTCACAATGTTCCGCTGTTGGTACTCGCCGAGATCGGCCTTCTAGGTTTGATCTTGCTTGTAGCTTGGGTCGTCACGCTCGACCGTACCTCCACTTCCTCCCCTGCCAGGGGGAGGCCAGGAGGGGGCGTAAACCGCGACGCCGCCTGCGCCCACGGCATGGGTAAAGTGCTATTCGTGATCATTTTCTTCGATCATTATTTGTGGTCTTCCTGGGTTGGTCTGGTCCTCGTTGCTTACGTTGCCGCCCTCATGCTCCGGTTAGGGGAAAACGAGATTGACAACACGAAAAAAATCGTCTAATCTTTAAATACTCGGATATAGGTTACCCACCTAATATCTTCCGGTGTTACAAAAAACTCCCCAACTCATTTATTTGAGTTTTGGGGAGTTTTTTGTTCTCTTCCCGGGCCATTTGGGCCGGTGGGGTTAACGGTTAGCCTATCCGAGTTAACACCGGATGGTACGGGTTCAACTCCCGTCCGGTCCACCAAGCCTTAAAAGCGTGGCCCGGGACCACGCAAAACCGACCCTCACGGGTCGGCTTTGCTTTGAGAGCGAAAACTCGACAAAAGCTTAGAAAATTGCTAGTCTCCGGCTCGGAGGTGTTCATGTCCGACGTCACCGCGATTTCCGAGAAGTTCTTCCAGGTCACCAACGATGGTCAACTCCTCGCGTTCATCAACGAGGACAGTCGGCTGGTCGAGGACAGTCGGCCCAGCCCGAGCGCGGTTCCGGACGACGACGACGAGTCGCGATACTGGATCTTGCCTCCAGGCAGGTTCGACGACATCGGCGTCGCTCGCTACGGTGACACCATGGCCTTCCCTCTGGAGGCGTGGAACGAGCTCGGCTTCTGGACGACTGACGAGAAGATCGCCAGGATCGTCCAGGCTTCGTTGCGCCGCGGCGTCTACCTCGGTGTGTCGAAGATGCGCGAGGGGGTCGAGAAGGAGGGTGTTGCCATTCTCAGGACCTTCAAGAAGTAGCCATGTTCTACCTGAAAGATGGCGACTCACTGGCGCCGACGGAGCTGCAGGTGGGCGATCGCATCCGCGTTCGTCCCCAGATCGGCAAGTTCTTCGTCTGGAGACCGGTACGCCTACCTCACAAGTATTGGTGGGTGGCAATGTTCCAGATTCGTCGGGCAGTCCGACTTTGGAGTCCGGATCAGGACGGTGTCTACCACCGCTGGCTCGACCTGCCGAAGAAAAGACAGGAAGGTCATGACGTTTTGATGGACATCGTGACCGTCTATGGATCCGAACACTTCGCTCCGCCGATGATTCGGTGGGTGGAGGAACGGCCCACGATCGCCGTTGATGATCGTTTCGACTACGTGGCCACAGCTGCCCGTAGCAACTCATGAGCCGGTCCTTCCAAAGGGCTGGCTCGTTCTGCTTTTAAGGGGGCTTGCACTCAAATCAGGAGAGTGCTAATTTACCCTCACAAATAATCACGAATGTTTATGAACTTGAAACCTCTTGGCAACCACATCATCCTGGCCGCGGCGAACAAAGAGGCTATCACGGCTTTGGGGATTATCATTCCCGATACCGCCGACAAAGAGCGCCCAGAGCGCGGTACGGTTGTAGCCGTTGGTCCGGGCAAAATGCTCGAGAACGGCACCCGTCAGGCTATCGACGTTAAGGTGGGGGACGAGATCGTGTTTAAGAAATACGCACCTGACGAGATCGAGCTCAAGAATCCAGCGGGTGAAAGCAAAAAGTTTCTTATTGTGAATGCTGATGAAGTCCTGGCTGTTATCGAGAACTAGCGACTTTAAACTTTTCTCTTTTCACTTTAATCTTGTTTATGGCAAAGAACATCACCTATAACGAAGACGCTCGTAAGAAGATTAAGGACGGCGTCGATAAGCTCGCGAATGCTGTTAAAGTAACGCTTGGCCCCACGGGTCGCAACGTAATTATTGATCGCGGCTTTGGTGCTCCACTGGTTACTAAGGACGGCGTCACGGTTGCTAAGGAGATTGAGTTGGCTGATAAACTCGAAAATCTCGGCGCTACACTCGTTAAGGAAGTCGCTAGCAAGACCAACGATGTCGCTGGCGATGGTACGACAACTGCTACCGTTCTCGCTCAAGCTATCGTTGCCGATGGTTTACGTGTTGTCACTGCTGGAGCTAACCCACAGGCTCTCCGTCGTGGTCTCGAAAAGGGATCGCAGGTGATTGTTGATGAGATCAAGAAGATTTCTAAGAAAGTAGAAGGCGATGCTATCAAGCAGGTTGCCAGCATTTCGGCTAACGACGCTGAAATTGGTGCCATGATCGCTGAGGCTATGGCTAAGGTGACCACTGACGGCGTCATCACCGTCGAAGAGGGCACCTCGTTCGGTATTGAGGTCGATGTGGTTGAGGGCATGCAGTTCGACAAGGGCTACATCTCACACTACATGGTGACCAACTCTGAGCGCATGGAGGCTGAATATTCAGATGTCCCAGTCTTGATTACTGACCAGAAGATCGCTTCTATCCAGGAGCTCGTTCCCTTGCTCGAGAGCATCGCTAAGACCGGCCGCAAAGAACTCGTCATCATCGCTGAAGATGTGGAGGGTGACGCTTTGGCGACCATTGTGCTCAACAAACTCCGGGGCGCTTTCAACATTCTCGCAGTGAAGGCCCCAGCCTACGGTGATCGCCGCAAGGCCATGCTCGACGATATTGCTGCTGTCACAGGTGCAACGGTCGTCACTCCAGAAAAAGGCATGAAGCTCGATACTATCGGTCTCGAGGTTCTTGGTCGCGCTCGCCGCGTTGTAGCCACCAAGGATACGACCACTATCGTCGAGGGCGCTGGCGACAAAGCCAAGATTGCCGATCGCGTAGCTCAGATCCGCACACTTTTAACCCAGTCTGACTCTGACTTTGATAAGGAGAAGCTGCGCGAGCGTATGGCCAAGTTGGCTGGCGGCGTGGCCGTTATCCGTGTTGGTGCTGCTTCTGAGGTCGAGATGAAAGAGAAGAAGCATCGTATTGAAGACGCTGTAGCTGCTACTAAGGCTGCTATCGAGGAAGGTATCGTGGCTGGCGGTGGCGTAGCGTTGATTCGCGCCAAGGAAGCCTTGAAGACGCTGACCCTGACCGCCGATGAAAAACTCGGTGCCGATATTCTCGATCGCGCACTCGAAGCCCCACTCCGCCAGATCGCCGAAAACGCTGGTAAGGAAGGCGGCATCGTCGTCGAGCATGTGAAGAAAGAGTCCGGCAACATAGGCTGGAATGCCCTAACTGGCGAGATGGTGGATATGGTTGCTACCGGTATCATTGACCCGGCCAAGGTCACTCGTTCAGCTCTCCAGAACGCCGTTTCGGTCTCGATCATGATCATCACCACCGAAGCCGCGATCACCGAGACCCCAAAGGAAGATAAGGGCGGCGGCATGCCGGCTGCTCCAGATATGAGCGGAATGTACTAGTACACTACTTGAGTTGGTCGGCTAAGATATGAATACGAAGATACTAAGGAGGGCGGCTGTCGGTAGTGTATTTTTTGTCGTAGCCTTGGGCCTGGGGTTGCATACAAACTTGCTCAAGCTACCACTCACAGTTACTATCACGACCGAGTGGCTCGCCAATAGTGATGACGACAGAGTGCTGGTCGGTGCCGCCCATAACGTGTTCGTGGGTAAGGTGGTGAGAAAAGTGGCCAACAAAAATACAGACATTGGACCGTTTACACAATTCGAAGTGGCGATCGTGACGAATATTAAGGGAGATTTCAGTGGCAATGTCATGATTCAGCAGCAAGGTGGATATCGCGAGGGAGTTTTGTATGTTGTCGAAGGTGACCCGCTGCTACAACCGGGATCCACGTATCTGTTTGCGTCCCGAACTGGGCAGGAGGGGGATGAGACATGGAACGTGATAAACGGTTATCCAGGTTCGAGAAAACTGATTTCCGACGATCCTAACTTGGGCCCCGCTGCGTTGTTGAGCATCGCGAATAGTGACACTCGGATAGCTGAACTACGGACGGCTTACCCAAATGAGATCCTGTTAGACGCCGATGTCGCCCATGACAACACTCCGAATAGCTATCAATCGCTCCAGTAGTTGTGCTCACATAAAGACGGGGGTTAGCCTCGTCTTTTGCTATCTAAGCTGATTTTTGCTAGTCTTGAGTCAAATCTTGAATCTATGGCAGATATCGAAAAATCAGCTGAGGAGATCGTGAAACAGCCAAAAGTTGAACAACCAACCCCTGACGATTTCGAAAAGAAGCGGGTGATTGCCGCTTTGGGGTATATTCCGTTCTTGTGCTTCTTACCGATGATCATGAAGGATAAGGGCGATTTTTTGGCCTTTCATGCTCGTCAGGGCTTGGCCACTACGCTCGTCGCTGTTGTCATGGCGGTTCTCGGACCCGTGCTCACGATCTTTATCCCGCTAATCGGCCTAGTGATTGCTACCTGTCTCGATACGGTGCTGGCGCTTTTGATTATTGTTGGCGCTCTGAAGGCCTATCAAGGTGAAATGTGGGAGTTGCCGGTGGTAGGTGTGTACGCCAAGAACATCAAACTCTAAGCATGTCGCATTTAGTTGATCGTATCGCTAACGTTGAAGGTCGTCTCGCTGCCGCGTGGTCGGCTTTGCGTTTGGAAGAAACCCGTGCTCGCTCTGCTGAGCTTGAGGCCGTGATGGGGGAGCCGACGTTTTGGAACGATCAAAACAACGCCCGTAAGCTCTCGCAGGAAGCATCCGATCTGAAGACCGAGCTCGAGGCTTGGGATTCTTTCAAGCGCGAGCTCAATGATGTTCGCGACGTGGTGCAATTAGCCGAGAAGGAGAATGACATCGAGCTTAAGACTGAGATCGAAAAAACTTTAGTGACACTCGAAGCTCGCTTTTCCGACATGGAGTTCCAGATGTTGTTGTCAGGTGAGTTCGATAGCCGTAATGCCATCTTATCACTCCATGCCGGAGCTGGCGGAACAGACGCCAATGACTGGGTGGCCATGCTGTTGCGGATGTATACTCGTTTTGCGGAAACTCATGGCTGGCAGGTGGAGGTTCTTGATGAATCACGCGGCGAAGAAGCGGGTTACAAGAGCGTAACGATCGCTATCCGCGGACGCTTTGCCTATGGTTGGTTGCGTTCAGAATACGGTGTGCATCGCCTAGTTCGCATTTCTCCCTTCGATGCTGAGCAGATGCGCCACACCACCTTCGCACTTGCGGAAGTTATTCCTGAGTTCGATGAGGTCGATGAGAAGGCGCTCGAAGTACCTGTGGATGACCTGAGGATCGATACCTTCTTAGCCTCAGGCAAAGGTGGACAAAGTGTGAACACTACCTATTCGGCGGTGCGTATCACACATATCCCAACCGGTATCTCGGTATCTTGCCAGAATGAAAGATCGCAGCTACAAAATCGTGAGACCGCAATGCGGGTCCTGAAGTCGAAGTTACATCGTTTAATGGTTGAGGCGCGGGCCGACAAGATTTCTGATCTTAAGGGCGAACATAAGACGGCCGCTTGGGGCAACCAGATTCGCAGTTACGTGCTGCACCCTTACAAAATGGTGAAAGATCATCGTACCGACACCGAAACGACTGATACCGACGCCGTCTTGAATGGCGAGCTGAAGCCGTTTATGGAATCATTCTTGCGAAAAGACGTTGAAGAACGAAAATAATATGCAAATTACTCGTGCAATTGTAACTGGCGGATCTGGTTTTATCGGCTCACACATCGTTGACCTGCTCGTTGAGCGTGGTGTCGATGTGACTGTAGTTGATAAAGCTGAACCAAAATATCGCAATGACAAAGCCAAGTACGTTATCCACGATATTCGTCACGATGGCTTAAACGAGATTTTTGCCACAGCTCAGCCCGAGGTCGTGTTTCACATGGCGGCCCATATCGATGATCGAGCTTCGGTTCTCGAACCAGCCATGAACGCCGATCACAACGAGATCGGTTCGTTAAAAGTTTTTGAGGCTGCTCGTTTGGCACAGGCTAAGAAAATTGTATTTGCCTCAAGTTGCGCTGTGTACGGACTGACGGCCAAGCCACCACTGACCGAGAAGCAGGTACCAAAGCCAATGACGCCGTACGCAATTTCAAAGTTGGCTGGAGAAAACTATTTGCATTTTTATCAGAACACTTACGGTATTCCGTTTGTCGCTTTCCGTATTGCTAACGTTTACGGACCACGTCAAGATGGCAGTAAGGAGAGTGGAGCGATCGCAATTTTTACGAGCAAGCTTATCGCCGGACAGGCACCGTTTATCAATGACGACGGCAACACACTCCGCGATTACATTCATGTGAGCGACGTAGCCAATGCTTTTGTGACAGCAGGAGAGAGTGAAGTGAGCGGCGTCTTCAATTGCGGTACCAAGATAGGTACGACGACACGTGCGCTCTTTGAACTCATTTCTTCTGAGCTCGGATCGAACGTACAGCCGATTGCCCGTCCAGAAGTAAAAGATGCCGTGAAGGCAGTAACGTTACGATCGACCAAGGCCAAAAAAGAGTTGGGCTGGAAGCCAAAGATGAGACTGGCACGCGGCTTGAAACAGACGCTTAAGTGGTACAAGGCCAAGGTATGATTACCGTGAAAACCATTGACGAAGCTGTCCGTGTGCTGCGCGATGGCGGCGTTTTGGTTTATCCTACGGAAACTTCGTACGCTCTTGGTTGCGATGCGACCAATGATCGTGCAGTAGCTAAAGTTTTTGCGATTAAGGGCCGACCCGAAGGCAAAGGCATGCCGCTCGTTTTGCCTCCTGATGTCGATGCGAGCGCGTACGTTCAGATCAACGACAAAGCACTTGAACTCATCGAGCAGCACTGGCCAGGCCCTTTGAACATCGTCTCTGCCCGAGCGGTGACTTCGCCTGTGTCTTTGCGTTGTGAGACCGACGGCACGCAGTCTGTTCGGCAATCTTCACATCCGATGGCCGCTGAGCTCGCGCGTCTCCTTGGCCGACCGATCGTAGCTACCAGTGCGAATCGTTCCGGTGAGGCCGCTATTTATCGACCAGATGAAGCGGAGGCTGAGTTTATCGGAGGAGAAATTCCTGACGCCATGTTCGATGGTGGAAATTTGCCGGTTGTACCTGCCTCGACGACAGTGAAAGTACTCGGCGATGTGATTGAACTGATTCGTCAGGGCTCGATCGTTTTATGATTTTTGCTAAAAAATCTTTCGGCCAGCACTTTCTTCGAGATCAATCTGTGCTCGACAAAATTGTGGCTGCGGCTGAGATCGGACCCAAAGATACGGTAGTTGAGATTGGGCCAGGTCGAGGAGCACTAACCGAGCGCCTTGCCGATCTCGGATCTCGCCTTGTTCTTGTCGAGCTCGATCGTGAGTTAATCCCTGAGCTTCAGACGCGTTTCCCAGACGCGACCATCGTTAAGGCCGACGCGGCGCACGTCGATTACGCCGAGCTTATCCCTCAAGGCGACTGGATTTTGGTGGGTAATCTGCCTTACAACGCCGGCAACGCCATTATTCGTCAGGCTTTAGCTTCTAGCCGACCTCCTAAGCGCCAGGTCGTCATGCTCCAACGCGAAGTGGGGGAGAAGATGTTGGCCAAGCCAGGTGAGATGAGTATTTTGTCTGTAGCCGTGCAGATCTACGCCGATGTAAAGCGCATCGCTACGGTAAAACCCGGCGCATTTGTGCCGCCACCAAAAGTAGATTCCATCGTTTTAGCTCTGATCCCCAATCAAAAATCGACGAATCCAGAGGCAGTGATTGGCTTGGCTAAGCTGGCCTTTGCCCATAAACGTAAGCAGATGCATCGAACCCTTTCTGATGCAGGTATCGGTACGTCTGAGTCGCTCAAAGCAAAGCTCTTAGCCCTCGGCCTGACCGAACAAGCTCGACCGGAAGAGGTGTCGGTGAAGAACTGGATTGCTTTAGCTGAGAACTAATTAGTCATTAGGAATTAGCAGAATTTAGACATCAGAATTTAGATGTGGACTGCCTGGTCTATTATCTAATTTTTAATTTCTGCTAATTCCTAATGACTAATATCTGGTTGGTTAGGCGTGGTATAATTCTGTGGTCTATGGATGACGACCGCCGAGTGCTGCGACCAGGGGCGGGTACAGAACTTTCTCGGGAACAAAAAGCCGGGTTTGTCTTTGTGATTGTCTGCGGTTTATGTGCTTTGGTTTTGGGCGGTCAGTACCTGTGGACCCACATGGCAGCACCTTTTGCTGTTAGCTACACGGGTCCAAGGTTTGTGACAGGTTCAGAGGAGGAGGCAGCCGCTATCGCCGAACAGCGTCGAGCCGACACCGACCTCGACACCATCAACGATTACGACGAGCTCTACATTTACAAGACTAGCCCTTACCTTGAGGACTCAGACTCCGACGGCTTGGCCGATGGCGCTGAGATTTCTTCAGGCCAAGATCCAAATTGTGCCACGGGTGCTGCTTGTGCATCGCCGGCTAACGAGGACGTCTTAGTTTCGGGAGGCGCGGAAGCGTTAGATGCCGAAGCGGCTGAGTTGGCCGCCAGACAACAGGCTTTAACTCAGGCGCTGACAGATCTTTACACCCTGCCAGTCAGTGAGGTGCGTGCTCTTTTGGTTGAATCGGGGGCAGATGCTGCTCAAGTGACTGCTATGACCGATGAAGAAGTAGCTACGATGTATCAGGGTATTTTAGCTCAACTTGAACAGCAGGGGGAGATTCAGAAATTGATACCTCCCGATTTATCTGGCACCACCACTCCTTAACGTTATGCGCCTTCAGTCTCCACTGCGTAAAATCTTGTCACGACTCGCGCCAGTATTTGTCATTGCTGTTTTTCTGGCGAGCTCCTTGATGCCAAGACCGGTTCAAGCACAAACGCC
Organism: Patescibacteria group bacterium; assembly: GCA_038058005.1. Classification (GTDB taxonomy): domain Bacteria; phylum Patescibacteriota; class Patescibacteriia; order UBA9934; family UBA9934; genus JAGORL01. Next base: position 16,182 of record JBBUCB010000099.1, read on the forward strand.
GCCTGTTATTATTGGTTCTTATCCTGCTTTTGAAGCTTGGGCTGGCGTTACCGAAACCGGAAAGAAGGTAAAGGCTACTTTAGCAGCGTCTTTATTGACGTATCTGGTTAATTTAATGACGTTTGCAGCTGATCGTTTAGCCTACGACGCCGCTGTCATGGTGGCTTCCGGTGGTCCGGCAGAATCGCCTCTTTTTGATGGTTCTCCGATTGAGCAATATTTTAAAGAGTACGGTGCTGCGGTGGCGGGTGAGTCGATCGGGCTTCTGCAAGAGGATCTTGAAACTTCCGGTGGCGCTTTAGGAGCGATTTTTTCCGGCTTCGATTTGTGTCAGCCTCGGGCGGACATAACTATTGCTTTGAGCTTGGGTATTAAAGGAGTTTTTGACCGCCCTACGCCAAAATGTGATTTCAAATCTATTCAGAATAACTGGAGAGGTTTCGTTGCAGATATCGCTGATGAAGGTACTGGCGCCAACAATAAGAATCAAATGATTCTAGCCCAAGTTGTTGACGCCTTTGATCCTCAGACCAACGAATTTGCGGTAGGTATTGAATTACAGTCCAGTATTTTAAACAAAGCCCAGCAGGACGCTTTTCTAAAAGCAAGCGTGAAAATCAAGGAAGATGGCTTTAGCCCTGTAACGAACTTCATCACGGGCAATATCGAGACTCCGGCTTCGGTCATTAACTACACTTTCCTTGATCGTTTTGAAGGGTCAAATTCGCCAGATACCGCTTTCAAGGGATTACAAATTTTCGGTAACAACCCTGAGGTTTTGCCGCAAGTTGCACTTCACGCTGGTTCAGTCTTCACGAACACCTTGCTGTCTGAATTCACGCAGAAG
>JBBUCB010000100.1:0-4220 GCA_038058005.1 Patescibacteria group bacterium
TCCCGACCTTTTGAAGGCATCCACCTGGGGACATGCTGATTGCAATCCCTTTGCCCCGCACCTTTCCTGGACACAGCCGTGCCGTGTCACTACAGGAAAGGTGCGGGGGCAAGGACCTACAACGCTTACAAAACAACGTCTTCTGCTTTGGCTGGTTCCTCGATCTCGATTGCCTCCTCTCCAACGACCGCTGGAGGCTGGGTGCGGGCATTCATGATAGTAATTTCGATCTGGGCCAGTTGCGCTTCAATTGCGAGCAGCGAGGTGTCGATCTCTTGCAATGTGGCGAAGGCGCTGCGGAAACCTCCGGCCGCGAAGCTATTCATAGCTTGTGACAGTAGCGAGTCAACGGCGACAATCGGATATTCGTAGGCGAGTAACTCATCGCTTGTCGGTACGGTGAAGCCTGCGTACGAAATACTTTCATCTGCTAACGCCGCCCGAATGACCTCTATACGCTCTAGGTCGAAACGTTGTCGAGCTTCGATCTGGCCAAGCTCACTCTTGAACATCTGCTTAAGTTCGTAGGTGCTAAGCGCGGTCTTTTCTTCCTCATGAACTTCGACGGCCACGGTCGTTGCGGCCTCACTAGCCACCTTGGTGACCTCCTTGGCTACAAGAGCCTCCTGGGTAGCTTCCGCAGACACGCTATCAGCAACAACGGCGTCAATGGTGGTATCGATAGCCTGCAGGTTTTGTTGGACCGAGCTAGCCGTCGCAAGCGTAGTCACTCCGCCTTCATCCTTGAGCTGTCTCAGGCTAGCGGCGGCCGAAGAAATTTCTTGCTTGTAGGCCTCGATAGCTCCGTGCACAAGCGAAGCGCTTTCAGACGCATTGGTCGACTCCCCCTGAAGGTCAGACGCTTCCTGCAAACGACGACCAGCGAATTCTGTGTGCAGGATCGCGCGTCGATCAAGCGAGGCAAGTCTAAGCTGAGCTTGTTCAGTGATCTTTTTAACTGAGTACAGGGCATCGCCCGGCAGACTGTCGGAAGCTCGAACCGTAGTCAGCCAACCGCTCGCGATCACTACTACGCTGAAAGTTCCAACCAAGACTGGTTTAGACAGGTACTGAGTGAGTAACCAAACACCGTAAGAGACGCCTTGCAAAGCAGGTGCCTCGACTGGTTCGTCGTCAACACCAATAGCGGCCGCGATCTTCGCCCAGCTGGCGCCCTTAGCCGCCTCATCCATGCCCCCAAAACGAGGGTCATGTTTGAAACGCTTCAATTGTTTGAATGGAGATTTATTCACACTTGTCTTTTTATTGCTTGTTTAGCTCTGTGCAGGAGGACTCGGACAGCATTACTGTTCTTATCTAGTACCTGAGCGATCTCCGCAATACTCATTTCGTCCTGATAGCGCATGACAAGAACCTCGCGGTGCTCCGGCTTGAGACCAGCCATAAGCGTCAGTAACTGCTCAGCTTCTTCGTGAACTTCGAGGTCATGAATGAAGGAACCGGGAGTTGCCGTTACGGCTGCTCGCTCCTCAGTTAAAGGTTCGGTCCGTTTACTCTTGCGGTAGTGATCAGCGATGATGTTACGGGCCACCTTGTAGAGGAAAGCCGTCAGGTTATCTACCTTCTGGGAAGTCATATACTCCCAAGCTCTGAAAAAAACCTCGCTGGTGATTTCGTCAGCTTCCTCGGGTCGGGCTACCTTGAAAGCCACGAACCTACGGATCCGTTCGACATGCAATTCGTGCAGCCTGCTAAAGGCTTGCTTATCAGCCGAGCGATAAACTCGGAAAGCTAGGAATTTGATTTCGAGGTCTGACATGGCAACAGTCTAATCTAGAGACTAATCATTACGGTTTGTCAGAAGTTAGCTATATAACACCTATTTACTCCAAAACGCAACGCTATTTTGACGAAAGTCAATTGTTTGGCTACACTAGAGTAGACAAAATGAGTTCCAAAGATCAGATCTATTTAGATAGACGTTTCCCAACTTCATTTATTACACCCGAGTATGCAAACGCCCATCCGACTCTCCGTGTCCGAAGCCGCCAAGCTCTTTGGCGTCAGCCCTCGCACGATCAGACGCGCTTTAGCTGACGGAGATATCACCTATATCGTGGTTCAAGGTCGTTACAAGCTGAACTTTGAATCGCTCCTGAAGTGGTCCCAAGAAACCACTACCGTCCGCAACAAACTTGCCAAGTCAGGCATCGGTCAATTTGTCGACCGTTGGAAAATCAAAAACCGCCTCTACTCCCCCAACCCAGAATCGCTCAAACAGAAGGGCGATGGCTAGGAAGCTCAATCTCAAGCCCGAACGACATTAGCCAAAACATCTTTCCTGTTGGTTCCATAACTGATCCCATCGGTCCACTTATGGAACCGTACCAAAAGTCTATACTCACCCTCTCAATCGCCGGCCTCGATAGTTGAGAATCAAAAAAGCAGACATTTTCATGTCTGCTTTTCTGGCTTAACTTACTCCATGGCCAGCAAACCCTCGGGCGCAACAGTGTGCCCACGATAGATGGACAAGACCTCCTCGGCAATATCGTCCCAGTTGAAGGAGCCCTCTACATAGGTGCGGGCTACGTGGCCAAGGCCAGCAGCCTGCATAGGGTCCTTGGCAAGTTCGGTGATTTTTTCGGCGAGATCGGCAATATCGCCAGACTTGAAGGTAATCCCGTACTCGCCGACAATCTCACGGTTCTCCGGAATGTCGGAAGCGATTACGGCCTTACCGTAGCTCATAGCCTCGAGCACAGCGATGGGCAGACCCTCGCTCGTTGATGGATGAACCGCAAAGCGGGCACCAGCAAACAAAGCTTCGAGTGTTTCACCGGCTTGGTAGCCGGTCATAACAATCGACGGGTCGTTAGCAGACTGGGCTTCAAGCTTACGAACATAGCTATCCGTAAAGGCAGAGCCGCCAACAATCGCGAGCTTGAGGGTGCGGAAGAGCGCCGGGTTCTGAGCCACAGCCAGCTTCCAAGCATCAATCAACGTATGAGCACCCTTGTGAGGCACAAGACGCGAGACCATCAGCACGTAACCAAATGGTTCAAGACCAAAGGGTTCAAGCAAAATTGGATCGGTCGAGGCATGTCGAGGAGTGACACCGTTTGGAACATACACGGCAGTGCCGTTATATTCTGTCTTGGCATACAAAGCGATGGTCTTGCTCACGGCCACCGTAGTGTGCGCAAAGACCAGTGAGGCGTGCTCACCAAGCTTCAACATAAAGCGAGCGAAACGACCCCACTTCTGGTGAAAGCGGTCCACCGAATGGAAGGTGGCGATCACCGTAGCGCGCGGAGCAAGAATGCGGGGCATCCAAGCCAAAAGCGCTGGGCCAACACCATGGAAGTGATAAATATCCGGACGGACAAAAATCACCGCATGGAGAACTGCCAAGAAGGTATGCGTAATCGTATCAGCCCACTTCAAGCGCAAGCTTGGTAAGCGAACAATCCGAATGCCGTTAAACATGGTCGTACCCTTTGGGGTATACCAGTTGCGTGCATAGGCGATAACGGTATGACCAGCGCGCACAAGGCGCGTTGAAAGTTCGGACACGTGGGTTTCCACGCCACCGAACTTGCCGGGCAATCCCTTTTGTCCAATCATGACAATATTCATAACCAGGTATTATACCAAGAAATGATGATTTTGTCAATGAAATTGGCCAAATTTGAACCAAAAAACCCTGGTTTCTAGCGGCCTTTACCTGTGGATAACTAGACCCTCGTAAACCTCTAATAACCTGTGGATATGCCTATAAGGGTCAGCCTGGGCTTTTGCGTACCTAAACGCTCCCTGCCCCATCTTTTCTAGGTCTTTCGGGTGTTTGAGGGCAGCCTTGAGCTTACTGGTTAAATCTTGAATATCACCGGCCTTAAAAATGAGGCCATTAACCCCGTCTTTAACCTTTTCCGGCAACCCTCCAGCGTCACTTACCAGCACCGGAGTACCACAGGCCATGGCCTCGATAGCCACCAGCCCGTAAGCCTCTGCCCAACGCGAGGGCACAATGACCAGTTCCGAGCTAGCCATTTTGGACCAAAGTTCGTTGGCCTCTAAAAAACCTAACAGGTGAAGGTTGTCAGACTGGCGCTCGGCCTCCCGAACCGCTGCTTCCTCAGGTCCGGTACCGGCGATATAAAACTGCGTCCTTGGAAAAGCGCTCGCGGCCTGCAAGAATAAATCGATCCCCTTGTAGTCCTCTAGCCGTCCGGCAAACAACACGCCCGCTCTTTTGC
>JBBUCB010000100.1:4320-6052 GCA_038058005.1 Patescibacteria group bacterium
GCGCCCTCAAGCAAATTACCCGCAAACAACGGCAGCACTTGAATCTTATCGGCTGCATACCCGGCCTCGACGAGCGTGCGTTTCACAAACTCAGACGAGGCTAAATACACGTCGATTGCGCGATCGTACAACCGCAGTTTTTTCTGAAAACGATAAATAAGCTCAAGAATGAACGTGGCCAGAAACGACTGTTTGATAAATTTTGATCGAGCGACCTTAAGCAAACCGAGCCGCTTCGGTGACATTGGCTGCTGACCGTCCCACAAACTGTAGTTCGCACTCACAAGTGCGTAATCGTGAACGGTCATGACGACTGGAATGCGATACTTGCGACAAACGGCCAGCACGGATGGTGACAGGTGGGTGTACAGATTATGAACGTGCACAACGTCTGGTCGAAACGCCCTCACCACGGCTTCCATCTGTCTCTTGGCCTCAAAAGACCATACGGATCGCAATGTCTGAAAGAGGCCATTCAAACCAAAGCTAATTCGTTTGGTGTCGAGTGATGACACAAAAAACTTGTCCCAAGCGCTCTTTTGATTTCTTGGATCGTGCATCGCAAGCGGCGCCACAATGTGCCCCGCCTCTTCCTGCAAACGCATCACATCAAACAAATAGCGCCCAGCGCCATCGTGCGTGTGATAGTACTTATGTACATGAAGAATTCGCATATTGCGTCCTCCCCCAGTCATGGGGGAGTTAGAGGGGGCAGTCATTTCACTAAAGCACCTTCTCCCGCTGTCCAAGCGCCACCACCAAACCTGTCATAACCCACAAATACGGAGCCAGGGTTCTGACCTCCAAGAACGTGGCCAAGAAGGCGTTTAGGAAGACGGCCAACATCGCCGCACACACGCCAAGTGCCAAAGCGCGCGTTTCACTATCCTCGGAAGTTCGGTACACGTGTAAGCACGCAAAGAACAGCGCAAGGTACAACCACAAATACATCGTCAAACCAAGCGTGCCTACTTCCCCCCACAAACTCATCCAGTTGTTATCGATATGACCGTCGGTTCCGTACACACCAAACGGCAAACTCAAGTCATCGTACACCTGCGTGTTGAGAAGTGCGGCTGCAGTACCGCCGCCATACATTCCCGGACCGTGACCAAAGATCGGCGAGGCCGGAACAACTTTTGTAACTGTTTGTACGATCCAGTACAGGCGTCCGAGTCCGTGATACTCCCCCACCCAACGCTCGTATGAAAAAGCTTCAAAGAAGCGGTTGGTGATCGACTGATCCGAGACATCAACCAACTCACGTACCACCAAACCGGTCAGCATGATGTACGACAACAAGAGTGTCGGAATCAAGACCACGGCCGCAATCACCCTTCGATCTCGCTTGATGAGCGCGCCGATGAATAAGAATCCTAGCAAGAAGCCAAACCAGGCCGAACGAGAGTACGTCAGCGCCAACACCGGCAAACTTGCGAGCAGCAATAACCAAATCCACAATCGATCTTTTTCATTGGCGGCCCGTTCATACAAAATCGCCACCAAGATCAACATGATAAAGGCCATGAAGGTGCCAAGCTGGTCGTAGCGCCCCATAGTCCCGAACACACGCTGTCCCGGATCCCAGAACTGTACCGTGCCCGCTGTCAGCTGAATTTCACCAATCGATCGACGTTCACCTGGCAATAAGAAGGTATCCAAACGCTCGCCCACAATCGACTGAGCAGCCCCTAAAAAGACTTGGATGAGGAGTACGAAGGCCAAAGCCATC
>JBBUCB010000101.1:0-2647 GCA_038058005.1 Patescibacteria group bacterium
CGTTCGGTTTATGTTCGTGTATAGTACGAACATAAGGAGAACATAATCTCAGCCTATGTTACCCCCACTCACAAAAAAACAGCGCCAAGTTCTCGACTGTATCGAGAACTTTGTCCGCAAAAATGGCTACACGCCATCGTATCGAGAGATCGCCGAAAAGCTCGGCTTGTCATCCCCCGCTACCGTCCATCAACACATCAAAGCTTTGTGTGAGAAGGGTGTCATCAATACGGGTGAGCACGGTGTGGCGAGGTCGATCGAAGTCGTTGAAGTAGCTCCCCTGTCGCCGCTTGTCGTTATGCTACCGCTCGCGGGTTTGATTACTGCTGGTGAGCCGATTGAAGCCGTTGAGGAACGTGAAGCCATGGCTATCCCGACAGACTTCGTCATGGATGCCATGAACTCATACGTTCTCAAAGTGAAAGGAAGGTCGATGATTGAGGATGGAATCTTTGACGGTGATTACGTGATCGTCGAAAGAAATCCTTCGCCTAGAAATGGCGACATCGTGGTCGCCTTACTCGATAACGCCTACGCTACCCTCAAACGTTTTTACCGAGAGAAGGGACACATTCGCCTCCAACCTGCCAACAGCACCATGAAGCCAATTATCGTGAAGGGCGATATCAATATCCAGGGCATTGTCAGGGCCGTAATGCGTAAATTTTCACATAATTAATTGACCAGCTATGACTACAACGACTCTTCGTCACTATCAAGTGACGCCCGATTATTGCACCCCAATTAAGCCTTCCAGGCAATATACCCCCCATAATCCCCCCTCTGCGAGGAGGGAGGTAATACAGAAAGCTGCCCGCATTTGGTTCAATAAACGGAAGCTCCGCCAGCATGCTCGTTTGGTGATGGATTTTGTAAGTCTGCCCTTGCAGGTGACACTCAAGTACAAGTTACGATAAACCTAAATACCACCCTGAGGTTACGAAGGGTTAGGTCCCGAGGCTGAAAAGCGGCGGGCTACTAATCCTTCGTCGATACTCAGGATGGTGAAAATTATGCACGAGTTCATGAACGATCCCATCGATGTCTCTGTCGACTTCACCGGACGCAGAATTAGGCCAAAGCGCGTTCGTTGGGGTACGAAAGTGTATGACATCGAAAAAGTGAACCTTGTGCATGGGGCGCGTGAAGGACAAAAAAGAATCTTTTACTTCTCAGTTTCTGACACCGCGAACTTCATGAAATTGCGACTTGATACAGAAACACTCGAATGGCGGCTCGTGGAAGTGTACGCGCCCTGATCCTGAACGAAGGTGAAGGATCTAGAAAACGGTGTGCAGCGTAGCGGGCAAACTTTCAAGCTTCGCCCCCTCCACTCACTAGACCCTTCGCCTTCGCTCAGGGTCTTGTTGTTTATCGATCGCATCATGCCCATCATCCTCCACCTCGATTTCAACTCGTACTTTGCTTCTGTTGAACAGCAAGCGAATCCTTTTTTGCGTGGCCTGCCGATCGCCGTCGCCGGTAAGGGTCGACATTCGATCGATGTCGCTATGGCGCACAGAGGCAGTAAGCGTATCACTATCGATCAACTCCAATTCCAACGCTCGGTAGTCACCACTGCTTCGCGTGAAGCCAAAAAGCGTGGCGTGAAGACAGCCATGGGTACCTGGCAGGCACGCAAGATCTGTCCCGAGATGTTCGTCATACCGGGTGATCCCCAAAAGTACGGCGACCTTACCGCTCGCTTCATGAAGATCTTGCGACGCTACGGCGATACGGTGCAGCAATTCAGTACTGACGAGGCCTTCGCCGATATTACCTGTGGATCAGGCGGGGATTATATGGGAGCCGTCATTCTCGCTCAGCGCATTCGATCCGACATCGCCGAAGAGTGCGGCGAATACTGTACCGTTTCCATCGGTATTGCCTCAAATAAGTTCCTGGCTAAACTCGCTTCCGAATCCAAAAAACCCAACGGCCTAACCTGCGTGCAGCCACATGAGGCTGAAGATTTTGTACTTACACGACCTCTCGCTGATTTTTGCGGTATCGGTCACCGTATAGAAAAACATTTAGAGAAACTCGGCGCAACCTCGGTCGCCACTTTGCGACGCCTGCCCTTATCGCTGCTCCTCCACGAGTTTAAAAGTTACGGCTATTTCATCTACAACTCTGCTCGTGGACTTGGATCCGATGAACTAGAATCCGAAGACGATCCCAAGTCGGTCGGAAACTCCTACACTTTTCCACACGATCTCAAGAGCGACGATGAGATCTATCAAAACCTATTGGCGTTAGCCGATCGGGTGGCCTGGCGGATGCGTAAACAAAACTTCGTAGCCACACACATTGCGGGCTACGTTCGGTATGCGGATTTTGGCGGTTATGGTTTTCATCGTCGTTGTAAGGATCCACTTATCGATGGCTTGGAAATGGCCAACACTGCCTGGGAGATCATGAAAGAAAAAATCGATATCACTCAAGGGGTCCGACTGATCGGTATCTCAGTTTCTGGGCTGCTGCCAATTGGGGGCAGCGATTCGCTATTCGAGAAAGAGCGTCGTAAAGCTCGAGTTCTTCAAGCGCTCGACAAAGTTACCGATAAATACGGGAGCGGCGCCTGGCAACGAGCCGGAACCATGAAAACTTCTTTCAAGGAAAGGGTCAGCGGCTGGCACTATGACCA